>JBIOUP010000067.1:0-17868 GCA_044867305.1 Dermatophilaceae bacterium | reverse complement strand
CCGGCTTGGCCTCCGACGACGACGGTGCCCGAGTCGGCGATCTTGTCCAGGACCAGGTCTGCGGACTGTACGACGGTGATGGGTACCTCGCTGAGGTTGTTGCTGAAGTCGTACTCACCGGTGATCGGGGAGGTTGCGGCGGCGCGGTTGACGAGCTCCCCAGCGGGTTGGCTCGGGCTGACCTGGCCGGCGACCCGGACCGTGCGCGTCTCGCCGACGCCGAGCGTGCCGATGGGGCAGCTGACGAACGGGCCGATCGGGGTGTCGGCGATAGTGCACGACGGACCGGACAGCGCGGCGTCGAAGGTGATCCCGGCTGGCAGCACGTCGCCGACCTCGACGTCCACGGCGTCGGACGGGCCGGCATTCGTGACGACAAGGCTGAAGCCGGCCGGGGAGCCAGCGGCGACCTGAGGGTCGTCGGGGATTTTCGTGATGGCGACGTCGCCGACGGCCACCAGGTCCTGGCCATGGTTCGCCGTCGCCGGCGCCGATATGGGTGAGGTGACGGTGGCGGAGTTGTTGGCCTGCCCCCGCGCGCTGGGAGCGATAGTCCCGGAGATGGTGATGACGGCCGCGGGCGGCTCGGGCACCCGTCCGGGGCCGAGGACGGTGCCGAGGTCGCAGGTGACGCTGGCGCCCTGAGTGAGGTCGCACGAGCCTTGTGAGGCAATCGCGGAGGTTGCGGTGAAGCCTGGCGGCAGGGTGTCGGTCACGACGACGCCATCCGCGTCGGCGGCGCCCTCGCGGCTGAGGTCCAGCACGTTCGCGATGGTGAGCTGGTAGGTGAAGGAGCCTCCTGGGACGAAGTCGGGATCACCGTCGCCGTCGACGTCGCTGCTGTCGACACTGGTCTTGGCGATGGTGAGTGTGGCTACCGGTGCGGTCACGGTGATCGGCGCGGAGGCGGAGTTATCCGCCTCGTCCGCGTCCCGCGTGGCGGAGCTGAGGGAGGCGGTGTTCTGGTAGCTGCCGGCCGTGGCGTTGGAGAGGGTCACCCCGTCGACCTGGATGGTCCAGCTGGGGTCGGCCGCTGCGAACACGGGAAGGTCGCCGAGCGGGCACTGCAGCTGGCCGCTGCTGAACGAGCAGCTGGCCGTCAGGTCGACGACCTCACCCCCCGGCTTGACGAGCCGGACCTGGTTCAGGAAGAAGTCGGTCATCGTCGAGGTGTCCAGCAGCACGACGTTGCGAGCCGGGGAAGGCCCGTCGTTGCGCACGTCGATGAAGTATCCGGACGGGGTGCCAGCGGGCGCCGCGGACGGGACGGTGAAGCCGCCAGAAGGCAGGTCCAGCGAGTAGGTGCGCTTGGCGACGCTGACGTCGGCCCGGGTCTCGACCGGGTTGGTGATGGCCGCGATGTTGTTGGCGGAGACCGGGTCCACCCGGTTCGGGTCGGTCAACGTGATCTGCGCCGAGTTCGTCAGCAGTGCCCCGTCGGCGAGATTCGGGTCGACGCGGACAGTGACGGGGAAGACAGCGGCGAACCCGGTAGGAACAGTGGGGAGGTTGCACACCACCCGGTTCGGTGGCGAGAAGGCGCACTGGGGCACTGAGGACACGAACGTCAACCCCGGCGGCAATGTGTCGACCACCTGGGCGGTGGTGGCGTCCGACGGTCCGAAGTTGAGCGCGGCGACTGAGTAGGTCACCGTCTCTCCCGCGGCCATGGTTCTCGGCGGTGTCCCTGGCGGTCCGCCGTCGTCGAACTTGAGCACCGCGACGTCTGAGATGGCCCGTGTGGTCAGTGTGACTGTCGCCGTGTTGTTTCCGGGCACGGGATCCGCGGTTGGCGTCGTCGCCCGCGCTGTGTTCACCGCGCCGGTTTGCAGGTCGAAGTCCGCCGGGATGCCCATCACCACGGTGACGGTTGCGCTGGCTCGAGGGGCAAGCTCACCGATCGGGCAGGTCAACGTCGTCGTGCCGGCGCAGGTCGAAGGGTCCACCGACACCAAGGTGAGGCCCGGCGGGAGCGTGTCGACGAGGTCCACCGCACGGGCTGTCGACGGGCCGGCGTTGCTCACGGTCAACGTGAACGTGACATTGCTCCCAGCGGCCGGCTGCACCGGGTCGGCGACCTTGGAGAGGGACAAGTCGGCTTGGGCGGTCACGCCGGTGGCCACCGTGGCGGCGTTATTGCCGGCAACCGGGTCGGTCGTGGAGGTGGCCGCGGTCGCGGTGTTGCGCATCGTTCCCGCTGCAAAGTCCGGCGGCAGATCCGCGACGATGGTCACGACGGCTTCGGTGGTCGCGCCGCCGGCCTGCGGACCGGGCAGCGACCCGAGGGCACAGGTGACAGTTGCGGCGAGGCTGCACGTGCCGCGCGATGACTCGGCGCTTTCCGGGATCAGTCCTGCCGGGAGGGCGTCGGCCAGGCTCACCTGAGCCGCGGAGGAGGGTCCGTTGTTCCTCACCGTCACCGTGTAAGTCACTTGCCCGCCGGCCACGGCGTTGCTTGCCGTTTTGGTGGTGGCCAAGTCGGCCTGAGGTGCCGTGGTTGTTACCGAGGAAGACACCTCGTTGTCCGCGGGGTCGGGATCGCCCGTGTCGGACGCGGCCGTTGCCGTATTGGCGATGCTCATCCCGGCTGGTGCGTCCGGCGACACCCGACCCACGACCGTCATCGTCAGAGTGGCGCCGGGGCTGAGGGTCGGTATGGCGCAACGGGCTACGTCCACGGTCACCGTGCACGTCGCGCCGGGGGCCGTGGCGCTGGTCAGGTCGAGGTTGAAGTCCGGGACGGCATCAGTGGCGATGACGTTCGAGGCGTCCGATGGTCCGTCGTTGCGCACGGTCACCGTGTAGGTGGTGGTCTGCCCGGGCACGACGTTCGTCGGCGCCGCCACCTTGGTGACATGCAGGTCAGCCTGCTTGGCGACCGCTACGGATGACCCGGCGGAGTTGTTGTCGGGATCAAGCTCTGCCGTGTCCGAGGTCACCGACCCAACATTGACCAAGGCGTTGGCGCTGGAGCCCGAAGGGATGGCGACCGTCACCGTGACCGTGCGGCTCGCGCCAGTCGGCAGCGTCCCAAGCGGGCAGGTGAGCGTTTCGGCGGCCGCCGAGCAGGCGGGGGTCGTGCTCACCAGCGTGACACCGGGCGGAAGACGGTCGGTGACGACGGTGTTCGTGGCGGGGCTCGGGCCGGAGTTGCGAACCGTCAGGGTCGAGGTGACCTGACCGCCGGCGAGCCCCGGGTCGGGTGTGCTCGTCTTGGTCAGGGAAAGGTCGGCGACCGCGCCGACAGGTATGGAGGCGGGCGCGACTCGGTAGGTGAACGGCTGGCCGAGAGTCTGTGCCGTGTAGTCCAGCAGCGCGGCGTTGGTCAACGTGGTGCCGCTCGCCTGAGGTTCCACGCGGGCTCGCACCGTGGCCCGCCACGTGCCGGCGACCGGGATTGTGCCGACGTCGCAGCGGACTGTGCTGCCGGAGGGACTACAGGACCCGTAGCTGGGCGACGCGCTGACGAAGGTGGTGCCTGATGGCAGCTCGTCGCTCACGGTGACGTTGGTCGCGGCGTCCTGGCCGGTGTTCGGGTACTCGAGGATGTACTCGATCTCGTCACCCGGAAGGGCTGGCGTTCGTCCGGACAGGTTGACGACGCTCTTGGAGCTGGTCGAGAAGTCAGGGGCGAACAGCTTGATCGCGGTGGTGACCACACCCGGGAAGTACCGGTCGCCGGTGCTGTTGAGGTTGATCGTCGCCGACCGGTCGCCGTTGTTGATTCCCGACGCCCCGAGGTTCTTGATGTCGAAGCCGAGCATGTTGACGTCAGCCGGGTTGCGCGAAGCCACGCTGCGCCCGTTGGTGTCGTTGGTCCCGTTGAAGAAGTTGTTGCTAGGGGAGAGCGGCGTCGTCGAGAGCAGCGTGCCGTTCAGCTGTGCCTGGTCGCCCGAGGTCGCGTAGTCCCCTTCGTAGGCGACCATTCCCAGATCGGCCTCCACCGCCGCGGGAGCCGCCGGCGCGAGGAATCCGGAGATGGTGATCTGCTCCGGGTTGCCCTGGCCGACATCGCTGAACCCGTCGAAGACGGTGAGGTTGCGCAGCGGCAGATCTGGCGCCCGGTAGACCACGACGAGCGCCCACCCGGCGTAGCGGTCTTCGCCGGTGCCGGCTACCACGTTTGCGCCCCAGTAGGTGCCCGGTCCGGCACCCTGCACGAGTGCGGTGACGTCGGCGAACTCCTGGTAGGCCTGGTCACCGTTCGTGGGTCCGAAGCTGGCCGCGGAGCTGACCGGCACGTACCCAGCGGCGTTCGGCGGCCACAACGACATCACCCGACGAGCACCGACTCCGCCCGGGCCTGGCGAGCCACCCGGTCCGGCACTGACCCGGGCGCCCCAGTACAAGCCGGCCCACATCACCGAGCTACCCGTCGGCCCGGAGACGACTGCGCTCGAGGAGTTGAACGTGCTCGCGGTGCCGTCACGGTCGACGTTGACCATGGCGAAGCTGTTGTTGTTCAGGCGCTGAGTGCCCGACTTGGCACCAGGGCAGCGACCGTCCGAGGCCGGACAGGTAAGCAGGTTGTTGCCGAAGATGCTCACCGTGCCGTTGTCGGTGGTGGCGAACCGCGGAGTGAACGGGACGACCGGTGCAGCGAAAGCGGGTCCCACAGCTCGCAGGGCTGCCAGCACCAGGCCCAGGAGGGCGACCGCCACGACCGTGGCGGCTAGCCGCCTTCTCCTGGTCGTGGGCATGGCGCTAGCGGACCGCCTCGCTGACAAGGTCCAAAGCGGCGTCGATGGCGGCGCGACGCTGGTCGATCTCAGCCCCGATGAGGCGAGCCAGTCGGTTGTTTGAGCGCGCCAGCTCGTCGGCCACATCCGAGGGAATGGTCAACACGGTAAGCGGCGTGACGGCGGCACTGATCGTCGGGCTGGGCTGATGGGTGAGGCTGGTCAGGCCGAGAAGGTCTCCGCGGGACAGCGTGGCGACGTTGAGCGTACCCCCACGGCCGTAGGGAACCGACAGTGTGACGGTTCCCTCGGCGATCCACCGGATCGGTGTGCGCGTCTCTGCGAACCGCTCGACGATCTCGCCGGTAGCAAACCGCTCCAGGTCCAGGCGAGCGGCCAGGTCATCGACCTGGTGGACATCCAGGTGCAGCCTGGGCGCGGCTTGGCGCACCAGAGCCTTGACGTCGTCCAGGCTCTCGTCCTTCCAGATGTCGGCACCGTCGAGGGCCAGGTTCTTGCGGCGGGCGGCATACCACAGCCGAAGCTGGAACAGCGCACGGGTCTCGCTTGCCATGGCGAACGAACCGAAGGTCAGCGAGGTGGCGTACTTGCCCGCGCCCAGGAACGCGATCTGCGAGGGGTGTGAATGCAGCTGATTCGGTAGGCCGTCTGCGACTTCATGCAGCAAATCCATGACCGCCGCCGGCGGATCCTCCTTGGCGAACACCACCTCGACGGTTTCGGTGAACACCGAGTCGGGCCGGCTGAAGTTGGTGAATGACGCGTCGGCGAGGGCGGAGTTCGGCACGATCTGCAGGCCACTGGCGGTCTGGATGTGCACGGCTCTCCAGTTGACCTCGACAACCCGGCCGGTGACGCCACCCGCCTGGAGCCAGTCGCCCAGTTCGAAAGGCTGCTCGAACAACAGCAGCAAGCCCGCGACGATGGAGCCGACCGCGTTCTGCAGGGCCAGTCCGAGAACGACGGAGGTGACTCCGAGGGCCGTGAAGATGCCGCCCACGTCGGCACCCCAGATCCACGAGAACAGGATCGCCAGACCGATCGCGATGATGACGATGCGGGCAATGTCGATGAAGATGGTGGGCAGCTTGCGCCGCCACGAGCCTTTCTCGGCGTTGACGAACAACGCTGTGTTGAGACCGGAGATACCGAAGTTGAGCAGCAGCAGCCCGAAAACGGTTGCCGTGATCTTGAACCAGCTGCTCTCGTTGGAGATCACCTCGTCTGGGATGACGGCCAGCAGGACGACCAGGGCACCCAGCGGCAGGATGTACGTGCGCAGCATCTGCACAGGGCGAACCATTGAGCTGCGCCGCCGTTCCAGGCTGGCTTGCAGTTCGGCCAGCGCGACGCTGGCCACGGGGAGGGCGATGATCACCACAACGCACCAGCGGAACCAGCCCTCGTTCCAGACGGCGGTCATGGCGAGCCCTCCTCCGCTAGGCGCCACACCTGCTCTTGACCGGTCCTCGTCGTGACAGTGCCGGCGGCTTCGAAGGGGACGCTGTCGCGCACCTTGTCGTAAACCGTTTGAGTGACATAGATGCCGGGACGCTCGCCGGCCTGCAGGCGGTAGGACAGATTCACGCTGTCGCCCCACATGTCATAGAGGTTGGAGGAGCCGACCAGGCCGCTGACGACCGGCCCGGTGTCGATCCCCGCCCGCAGCTGGAGGTCCAGCCCATGCTGGGCACCGAAACACCGCCACGTCCCTGCGGACCTCTCGGGCGAAATCGACACACCTCAAGACATGGTCGACGCGGGGCACAACCATGCCGCAGCTGGCCACATACCCAGAGCGGAGCGTGCGGACCTTTTCCAGGCCGTGTTTCTCAGCGACCTTCTCGACGATGCGAACGAGCTCGTTGAGCAGGACGATCGATTGCGCCGGGGTGGCCGCGTGGGCATCGTCGAGGCCCTCGATGGTGCTGTACACCACCGAGACATCCTGGTGCTCTTCGACGATGTTCTGCTCGCCTTCCCGGAACCGCCGCGCGACAGTCTCGGGCATGAGGTTGCGGATGATCTTGTCGTTCTCGTTCATCTGCGAGTCGAGCAGCTCCTGCTTGGTGCTCAGGCTGGTGGCCATGTCGTTGAACGCGACGGCGAGCGCCGCGAACTCGTCTCGTCCGTGCGGCACGACGCGAGCTTGCAGGTCACCTCCGGCGACCTGCCGGACGCCCGTCAGGAGGCGCTTCACCGGCTGGGTGAAGGCGCGCGCCATCAAGGTGGACAGCAACGTCACGAGGAGAACCGCCCCGAGGGTGATGGCGGACAGCACACGGAACAAGTCGGTCACCGGCTTGAGGGCCTCCTCTTCGTCCATCTGCGCGAGCACCGCCCAGGTCACCCCGCCCTGCACGAGTGGCGCGTATGCCGTGATGACCCGCCGGCCCAGGTAGTCGGTCTCGGTGACCGTGCCGGTCTGGCCGGCCAGCGCCAGAGCCACCGAAGGTGAGTCCACCTTCTGTTTGAGGATCGGGTTCTCGTTAGCCACGATCTCGTCGGCCACCGCCGCGGGTGTGCCGGCGTTGACGACAGCGTGCTTGTACGCGTCCGGGTTCTCCAGAAGCAGCCGCGATGTGGAGCGCATCGTGTGGTCGGGTCCCACCAGGTAGGCCTCGCCACTGTGGCCAAGACCGCTTTGTTCCCATGTCTTGTTCCCGGTCATGACATTGTTGATGGCGTCAACCGGCATTTGAATGACGAGGACGCCGGTGAGCTTGCCGTCGACACCGACCGGAGAGAGTCCGAACGCTGTGGGCACGTCGTAGGAGGCGGAGTAGGGCTCGAAGTCGACGAGGGAAACCGCGTTCACTGTGTTGCTACGCAGCACCTCACGGAAAGCCTGCTCTAGCCCGCTGTCCTTGTACGGGCCGCTGAGCAGGTTCGTGCCGAGGTCGACGCCCTTGTAAGCCGTGTAGACCACGTTGCCCTCGGTGTCGACGAGCATCGCATCCTCGAAGTTGTTCTGTTGCACCACTTCTCGGAAGAACGCGTGGTATTTCGCGTGATCGGCCGACCACTGGGTGCCATCCCCTGCGTCGTCGACCTGGACCGCGTCGTCGAACGACTCGTGTGGTGCGGTGTACTTGGCTTGCAGGTACCACTGGGCGTTTGTGGACGGCAGGAACGCGGCGGCCGTGACATCTCCCTGCGCGTTCTTACGCAGCTGCGGAAGGAAGACCTTGTCGTAGTACTCGGCCACCGCCTGCCGGTCGGCCGCGCTCGGAGGCTGGGACTGCAGCGCCTGGAAGTCCTGTGTCAGGGATGCCATCGCCTCAGTCGTCGTTGCGTTCAGGCTGTTGAGGACCACCGAACGGTTTACGCCCACGAACGAGGACTTGATCTGCTTGGTTCGTGCGTCGCCCAGCGCCACCAGCTTCTGGGTAGCGGCGTCGGTCAAGGCGTTGCTCGCCAACCGGTAGCTGACGAAACCGGTTGCGGCGATCGACAGGATGCTGACCCCCAACAACATGGCGAGCAGTTTCGACTGGATGCCCAAGCTTCTCCAGAGCGACCAACGCCTCGCCGGCTTTATCGGCGTACTTGAGCTAGGAGCGCTGGGCTGGCTCCAATGCGGACTTGCCGGTGCGGGTTGCGTCTCACCGGGTCCCACCTGAGCGGGTGCGGAGTTGGACGCCTGTTCGACGGTGATGCCCATATGAGTCCTTCGCGGGCGTTCTGATTGCTGGGAGGGTCATTCGGAACATCCGCAGGCCTGCCGGTCGCGGTCAGGGGTTGTTGGCGATGCCTTCGTCGACTTTGACGCGGGCAGCGGTCACCACCGTGTACGAGGCACCCGCGATGGCCGCACCGATCGCCGGTGCCAGGAAGAAGAGCCAGACCTGGCTGAGCGCAGGGGCCCCGACGAACCATGCCACGCCAAGGGAACGGGCGGGGTTCACCGAGGTGTTCGTCACGGGGATGCTGACCAGATGGATGAGGGTGAGCGAGAGCCCGATCGAGATCGGTGCGAAGCCTTTGGGTCCCCGGTCGTCGGTGCTGCCGAGGATGACGTAGAGGAACACGGCCGTGAGCACGACCTCGATGACGAAGCAGGAGAACAGGTTGTAGCCACCTGGGGAGCGGTCGCCGTAGCCGTTGGTGGCGAAGCCGCTCTGCGTCGCGCTGAAGTTGCCGGTGCCGTTTGCCACCACAAACAAGACCGCCCCGGCGACCGTCGCGCCGATGATCTGGGTCACGACGTAGGGAAGGAACTCCCGCCACGGGAACCGGTTCGCCAATGCCAGACCCAAGGACACTGCGGGGTTGAAGTGGCCGCCCGAGATGTGGCCGAGGGCGTAGGCGCCGGTGAGCACGGTGAGCCCGAAGGCCAGGGCTACTCCGGCAAAACCGATACCGAGCTGGACGCCGTTGCTGAGGAACTTCGCAGCGAGCACGGCGCTGCCGCAGCCGCCAAAGACCAGCCAGAAGGTCCCCAAGAACTCCGCGCTCAGCTTCGCACTCAGAGGTGGTTCATTCATCTCTCAATTCCTTTCCCGGGATACTGGTGCCGTTTCGGACGTATTTGGTGGTTGTTGGGTCGTTGATGCCCATAGTCCGCTGTCGTCTCGTTCGGCCTCAAACGTCTGAAAGCCTAGGGGGCTTGACTGGGGTGCCGTAGCCCGGGTCGGCCTTCTGCGGAGCACGTCGCGGGAGTCGGACTGGTTCCGTCCGGGTCTTGTGCGGCTCGGTGGGTCACGCACCTTCCGCACGGGTCACAACCATGGTCACGTCTCGCACACTGCGGGCGACGAGCCGCAGGACCACATGTCTGAAGAATGTGCCCAGCCCGTCGATCCCGCCGAAATCACCATCGAGCTCGAAAGCAACAACCGGAAGGTCCCCTTGTGCTTCGGCGACGTCCAGCAGGTCAGTATGCGTTCCGACCCCCGCCGAATCCCGGTCGAAGGCGTACACGACCATTCGCCGCGCGTTCTCCCGGACAACGAAGTCGACGCAGGTGATCAGCCAGCGGGCCGGACTCAGACCAGCGAGCCGATAGAGGCTGTGGTGCGCATCCGAGAGATCGAGATCGTCAGCAGCCGCGGTGCCGACGAAGTCATTCCACTCGGCGGAGGCGGGCCCAAGCACCTGGCATCGATACTGCATAACCGCCACGTCCGTCAGGCGAAGAAGGAGAAGACGATGGCCCCGAGACAGATAAGAACGGGAAGGAGAACAAACCACCCGCCTGCTTCCTGATCCCGGGATTCGACTGTGACTCTGGAAGACTGGACTGGCATAGGCTCGGCCTTCCCAGTGTGGTGCAATGACGGCATTCGGGACCCTAGGGCGGATCGGCGGCGAAGGTAAGGGGCTCATCTGCGATGCGGTAGCAGTACGCGGCAGGTGGGCGGGTCAGATGCGGGTCTGTGCGGGTGATCCCGTGGTCAGGCTGCCGCGTCACTCGTCGAGGGACTCCAGTTTGGCGAGCAGCGCCGATTTGGATGCCACGCCGGCCTTTCGATAGATGCTGGTCAGGAGTTTCTCGACGGTGCGCAGCGAGACGAAGAGCTCCTCAGCGATCCGCCTGTTCTGGCGCCCCTGGACGAGCAGCCGCACCACACGTTGCTCAGCGTCGCTGAGCTCGTCCAAGAAGTGCGACGTCGCAGGAGAAGCTTCCGCGTGACGGACGAGCTGATCGGCGTGTCGCTGCCAGCCGACGAGGCCTTGCTGTCCGAACAGGTCGGCCGCCTCGCCACGCTGGGCGTCGGCGTCAGCGCCAAAGCCCAGCTGCTCCAGCCGGCGGGCGTACGCCAGGCCCGCACGGGCTCGGTAGGCGAGGGGCAGTGGGGGTCCGGCAACGTCCAGTGCCTTGGCAAAGGCGTCACGCGCCTCCAGAGGCGGGGCCAGCAGTGCCCGGACGCGGTCGCGGGCGGCAATCGCCGCGAGTGACCGTGGGTCGCCCAGCTTCTCGGCAGCGACGACGGCGGCTGCCGCCGAGCGGTCACCGCTAGCCAGGTACGCCTCCACCAGGTCGGCCAGCAGCTCCCATCGTTCAGCTGGTGACGCCCGCTGGGCGACCACGGCGGAGCGCAGGTGCGCCACGGCGCGCGAGTAGTGACCATCGATGAGCCCCTGCAGGCCCCGGACGGCCGACACGGCACTATCCGAGGACTGCGCGAGCCGCTCCGCGACCATCTCGTATGCCGGCCCGGTCCACCCCGTGAGGACGTGCAACCGCAGCAGGTCGGCTCGAAGCGCTGGTGCATGCAGCAGAGGTGAGATGGCGTTGAGGCCGACCTGTTCGGCGGTTGCTCGTGCGGCGGCCACTTCGCACTGCGCGAGGTCGACATGCAGCCGGGCAGCCAACAGGCACAGCTGGGCGAGCCCGCTCACTTCGGCGTGCGCTGCCTCCGTCGTGACGAGAAACTGCCGTGCGGCGTCATGCTCGCCCAGGTCGGCCAGCGTCGCGACCGCCGTCGCGTCGTCGTACCAGCTCTGGCCGCCGTGATAGTCGCACCAGCGTGACAACGCTTCCAGGTACCCCTCCTCGTGCACCGGTGTTCCTGCGGCGACATGGCACTCGGCGTCCGCCAAGCGCCACAGTGCACGGCTCGGGACGTCTGCAGCGCGGGCCAGGACCTGGCCACGGTCCAGATAGCGGCGGGCCTGCCGGACTGCCCCGGCTCGTAGTGCGCTTCGGGCAGCGAGTGTCCAGGCCGTGAACGCGTCCTTGGGCGGCAGCCCGGCTATCACAGCCGTGTCCGTTGGTGTCGGCAGCGCCAACGCGGGGTCACCCGTGAGGCCGCCGAGGAGCCCGCGCATCCGAAGGACAGCAAAGGTCTCTTCGCCGCCGTGCTGGCCGGCTGCGGCGACCTTGCACGCCTCGACCGCCGCCCCAAGATGGTGGGCCTCCAAGCAGGCAGTGACCCAGCGGAGGCGGTCTGCTGTCCGGCTCTGCGCACGGCTACGGAAGGCCACCTCGGCCACCCGCTCGCTGAGCTCGGGATCCTCCTGACGGGTACCGCTGTCGAGCGCCTTGCGGACGCGGGTGAGACTGTCCTGCTCGAGCGGCCCCTCGAGCGCCTGATAGTACGCGGCGGTCACATCGTTGACATCCGACCACGCGTGAGCCAGTTCGAGTGTCAGCGCCGACCTCGCCGGAGGGAGCAACTGCTGCCACGCAGCCCAGCCGAGCGCGGCATGCTCCACCCGCAGCGCGTGCGCCAGTCCGGTAAGAATGTGCTGCTCGAGCAGATCGTCCTTGACGGCTTGGGGAACTACTGCGGCCGCCACCTCCTGGGGAACCGTGGGTCTGAGGCCGAACACGGCCAACGCTCTTAGCTGCTCAGTCGAAAGACGCTCGAGGGTCTCTCCCAGGCACTGGCGGATCGCCGTGGTGACGGTGGGAAGGACAGGCAGTGCGAAGTCGCCGCGCAGTTGGGCCGGACACAGGGTCGCGGCAATCTCCCGCAGGATGAGTGGGATGCCGCCACTCGCCGCGTTTAGGGATACGGCAACTGAAAGCGGCACGATCATGTCGGCCCAATGCGACAGAGCCTCACGCGCTGCTTGATCGGGCAGGGGTCCCAGCCGCAGCTGATCGACCCCTTGAAAACTCGCAAGCTCGAAACCGGACCGCGCCGTCATGAGATACGCCTGGTCGTAGAGATGGTTCTGGCGCGCGAAGAAGGCGAGCGCCTGAAGCGTGTGCTCGTCGTAGAGATGGATGTCTTGGAAGATCACGACCGTCGCGTGTTCCCGCGGAGGGAGAGTGCGCATCAAGCTGATCAGCGTGCGTGCCACTTCGACGGGGGTGGGTTGTGCGGCGTGCGCGTTAGCGATGATCTGGGCGATCTGGCCCTTGATCGGCTCGAAGGTATCGGACTGTTCGAACGTCGCGATCCCGTTAATCGCGGTCTCGAACGGACGACTTTGTCCGAGTGGCGACCCCGTCAGACGAAGCACCTCGGCGTCCATTCCGTCGATCGCCGCCTCGACCAGCGCGGTCTTGCCGATTCCCGCAGGGCCAGTGATGAGCAGGCTTTGAGACTGAGCACCTCGGCTGCTGGCGGCATCTCGAACTCGCGCCAACTCCGCGTCGCGCCCGAAGAGCGCGTCACGGCGGGAGTCCTGCACTGCGCTCATGACTGTGTATTGCCCCTGCTAGCCCAAGTCCCTAAGCGATCACCAGAATCTATCGCATATAGCCGATGTGCGACTTGTTCCGCGCCTGCGGCCGACGATGCGTGTAGCGGCCTCTCGAAGGCGCCCATGTGCTGCCCCTCCAATGCAATGCGGCGGCTGGCTCGATAGCCTGACCGGTGTGAGCAGGGACGTCCTGATCCTCGGGACCGGCCTGATTGGCACGAGCCTGGGGATCGCCTTGTCGCGCAAGGGATACCGGGTCCAGCTCAGCGACCCTTCGCCTACTGCAGAGCGTCTGGCGCGCGACCTCGGTGCGGGACAGCTGCAGACCGAAGGGGCAGCCGACCCCGAGCTGGTCGTCGTCGCGGCGCCGCCGGACGTCGCGGCGGAGGTCGTTGCGAAGGCGCTGGCGCGCTACGCCGAAGCCATCGTGACCGATGTTGCGTCGGTCAAGGCGGTCATCCTCGACGCGCTCATCCGCTGCGGGGCCGACCTTCGCCGATACGTCGGCTCGCACCCCATGGCCGGCCGCGAGCGACCCGGTGCTGGAGCTGCCCGCGGTGACTTGTTCGAAGGCCGGGCCTGGGTCATCGTGCCCAGCCCGTCGTCGACCCAAGGCGCCATCGAAGGGGTCACCGAGATCGGGTATGCCGCGGGGTCGGCGGTCTCGGTCATGGATGCCGAGGCGCACGACCACGCTGTCGCGGCCGTGTCCCATTTGCCCCAGGTCGCCGCGAGTCTCGTTGCGGGACAGCTGCGTACGCTTGACGAAGGGGCCCTCGCCCTGTCCGGTCAGGGCGTGCGGGATGTGACGCGGATCGCGGCAAGCGACCCGCGCCTGTGGACGCAGATCCTGGCCGGTAACGCGGAGGCGCTGCGTGAGGTGCTCCTGCGGGTGCAGGCCGACCTCACCGAGCTGCTCGCCGCGCTCGAGGACCTGCGCTGCGGGGAGGGCGTGGGCAGCCTGGAGGTCGTCAACCGCACCATCGTGCACGGGCAAGCCGGCCACGCGCGGATCCCGGGTAAGCACGGGGCTGCCCCGACGGCATACGAGACGGTGACCGTGGTGGTGCAGGACAAGCCTGGGGAGCTGGCGCGGCTGTTCAAGGACATCGGTGACGCCGGAGTCAACATGGAGGACATGCGGCTGGACCACGGGATCGACCAGCCGTTCGGGTTGGCGGACATTGTTGTCGTCCCGTCGGCGGTCGAGCGGCTGCACGAGGTGCTCGAGCGCGCCGGTTGGCGGGTGCACGACTGATGTCGGCCGCGGAGGCAGGGCTCGTCATCGCGATCGACGGCCCCTCTGGCAGTGGGAAGTCCAGCGTCTCACGGGCCGTCGCCGGGGCGCTCGGTGCGGCATACCTGGACACCGGGGCGATGTACCGCGCCCTGACCTGGGGGTGCCTGGAGCGGGGTGTGGACCTCGCCGATGAGGCGGCCGTGGCGCGGCTGTGCGCCGAGCTCCCGCTCGAGATGGGGTTGGAGGCGGGAGATCCGTGGGTGCGGGTCCAGGGGACGGACGTCACGAGCGCGATCCGGCAGGACCGGGTGACCGGCGCGGTTTCGGCGATCGCGACCAACCTGGCCGTTCGGGCCCATCTGCGGAGCTGGCAACGAGCCTTGATCGACGAGGCGCTCCGGCATACCGGCCGAGTCGTGGCAGAGGGACGCGACATCACCACGGTGGTGGCGCCGGATGCCGACGTGCGCATCCTGCTCACCGCCAGCGAGCACGCGCGGCTGGCTCGCCGGGCCGCCGAAAGCCACGGTGTGGCCGACGCGTCGTCCATGGCGGCGACCCGTCGCCACGTCGTGGAGCGGGACCGCGTCGACGCGACCGTGGCCAAGTTCCATGAGGCGGCCGACGGCGTTGTCCTGTTGGACACCTCGGAGCTGGGTTTCGGCGAGACGGTGGCCGCCGTGCTGGAGCTGGTGCACCTCGCGAGACCCGCGGTGCAGCCATGACGACGCGCTCTGCGCATGGTCCGCACGAGCAGGAGGGTGACGCGGAGCGTGCGCTGCGGGCCGGGCTTGACGAGTTCGAGCTGCAGGAGGAAGACGTCGCGCTGCTGGGGGCGGCCGACGAGATGGGACCTCGGGGGGACGGGGAGGGACCGCTGCCGCTGGTGGCCGTCGTCGGGCGGCCGAACGTCGGCAAGTCCACGCTCGTCAACCGGATTCTCAGGCGACGGGAGGCAGTCGTCGAGGACGTGCCGGGGGTTACCCGCGATCGCGTCACGTACGAGGCCGAGTGGGCCGGACGGCGCTTCGTGTTGGTGGACACCGGTGGCTGGCAGGTAGGCGCCTCGGGCATGGCATTGCGGGTGGCCGAGCAGGCCCAGGTCGCTGTCGACCTCGCCGACGTTGTGGTCTTCGTCGTGGATGCGATGGTCGGCGCTACCGATGCAGACGAGGCCGTCGTGAAGTTGCTGCGCCGTTCCGGCAAGCCAGTCGTGCTGGTGGCGAACAAGGTCGACGACCAGCGCTACGAGGCGGACGCGGCGGCTTTGTGGAACCTCGGCCTCGGTATGCCGTGGCCGGTCTCCGCGCTGCATGGCCGGGGGAGCGGGGACGCGTTGGACGCCGTCCTGGAGGTGCTGCCCGACCCGGCCGACGCTTCGGGTTGTGGCGCGGAAGCAGGTCCGCGTCGAGTTGCGCTGCTGGGCCGGCCGAACGTAGGAAAGTCTTCGCTGCTCAACAAGCTCGTGGGTCACGACCGCGCGGTCGTCGACCCCGTTGCTGGCACGACGCGCGATCCCGTCGACGAGCTTGTCGAGCTGGGCGGGCGCACCTGGCGATTCGTCGACACCGCGGGCATTCGGCGGCGGTCTCACCAGTCCAAGGGGGCGGAGTTCTACGCGTCGCTGCGCACCCAGACCGCCCTGGGGAAGGCCGAGGTGGCCGTGGTGCTGATCGACGCCAGCGAGCCGCTCGCCGAACAGGATGTGCGCGTGGTCCAGCAGGTCATCGACGCCGGCCGAGCGCTGGTGCTGGCGGTCAACAAGTGGGACGCCCTGGATGAGGACCGTCGCTACTACCTCGAGCGCGAGATCACCCAGGACCTGGCCCAGGTGGCCTGGGCGCCGCGGGTCAACATCTCGGCTCGCACCGGTCGGCACCTGGACCGGCTGGTGCCGGCTTTGGACACCGCGCTTGCGTCATGGGGCACTCGCGTGCCCACCAGCCGTCTCAACGCCGTTCTCGGAGAAGTCGTCTCGGCGCATCCACATCCGGTTCGCGGGGGCAAGCAGCCGCGCATCCTGTTCGCGACGCAGGCGGCCACCCGCCCGCCGCGGTTCGTGCTCTTCGCGACTGCTTTCGTGGAGGCTGGCTATCGGCGGTTTGTCGAGCGGCGGCTGCGGGAGCGCTTCGGCTTCGAGGGCAGCCCCATTGAGGTCTCCGTGCGCGTACGGGAGAAGCGCCGCGGTCGGTGAGCACCCGGCATACGGGATATCGAGAGTGTGCCGTGCGGTAACCTTTCGTTCGCTCTCGCACGGGGGCCACGGGCTGTGGCGCAGTTTGGTAGCGCACTTGACTGGGGGTCAAGGGGTCGCAGGTTCAAATCCTGTCAGCCCGACCGCAAAACCGCAGGTCAAAGGCCTAACGCTGGATGACCAGGCCATCGGGGTAGCCCGGATTGCCCCGTCGTTGGCCGCGGTGGCCACCACTTCGCACTAGACCACTTCTCAAGGGGTCTGGTGAGGCAGCCGGTTCTGACTTGACCAGCCCAAGCGCGGGAGCGGTGCTGGCGTGCATGTACATCGCGCCGCCGCGATGCGACAACAACGCGTCGTTCCGGCCGATCCGAGACGGGCCAGGGCCGCGTGGCGTCAGCGAAGCAGCGGCAAGTCTCAAGGGTCTCCGGCAAGGTGGAGCAGCCGGGTGACCGCGGAGGCGAGCTCGGGCAGGTCGTGTTCGACGGTGGCTTTCACGACCGCGTGCGAGGTGTCGAAGTAGCGGTGGGCCAGGTGGTCGCGCATCGAGGCGACCTCGATCCATGGGATGCTCGGCTCGTGGGCGAGTAGGTCGGGTGGTATGTCTTTGACGGCCTCCCCGATCTCGATCAGCCGGACGCGGACAGCGTCGAAGATCAGCCCGTCGGACAGGCTGCCGCGTTCCAAGTGAGCGGATATGGCGTCAATGGCCGCCAGAATGTCCTCCAGGCGCTGTCGGTGACGCCGGGTCATAGGGGGATCGCCTCGGCCAACGCATCAGCGGCAACGGCGGGCTTGAGGTCGTCGGCGGGGACCACGTCGACGCTCGCGCCGAGCAGCGTCTCGAAGTCCCGCTTGAGCCGGCCCAGCCCAAGCAGACCGGTGCGAGGATCGAGGTCGACCAGCAGGTCGATGTCGCTGGCAACATCGTCGTCGCCGCGGGCGACGCTGCCGAATACCCGCAGGTTGGTCGCACCATGCCGGGCAGCCGTCTTCACCAACTCTGCCCGGTGCTGGCGGACCAGCTGTCCCAAGGGGCCCTTTAACCGCCGCGACGGCGACGCGGGGCGGGTCACGCGCATCTCCAGGCGGGCTCCACTGGCTTCCACAAGTCGGGTCAGCGTCGGCACGGACGGCTGGCGGGCGCCTGATTCGTACGCGCTGATGACGCTCTGGGTCAGCCCGGCGCGGTGAGCCAGCTGAGCTTGGGTCAGACCCGCTCGGAGGCGCGCTTGGCGGATCAAAGCACCAGCTCCTACGCTTTCACGCATAACCCGACTATAGCGGATCGTCGATTCTGGAACCTATTGGCTCTGGCCGGAGATGACCGTCGGCCCACCCCCCGGTCACAAGGCCACCAAGACGCGTGTCCGACGCGCCCCGAGGTCGTCGCTCCGCCTGAAGTGGCCGGAATAGAGCGTTCTGCCCGCACGACGGCATACCGTCACAAGCCATGAGCGGAGGCTGTGCTGACCCAGGTGACCCCAACGGTGTGTGTCTTTCGCGGCGATGTGACGCATCGGCGAGCAGGCCTTGACACAAGAGCCCTGCAGGGGGGTGCTCCGCGGGTCCGCTCGACCAGCGCAACCAGGCGTCATATGCGAGGATTGCCTGAAGCTTCGCAGCCTACAGCG
>JBIOUP010000066.1:0-7126 GCA_044867305.1 Dermatophilaceae bacterium | reverse complement strand
CTGTTACCTGCGGTCACCCGCCCGCGGACCCGGAACGGGGTCTTGAGGTTGGCCACACTCTCCATCGTCGTGCCGGGGCGGGGCGGCTCGTCGGCGGTGGCCAGGCCGAAGCCCAGCTCGGCGTTGCGGGTCGCCACGGTCACCAGATCGGGCTGGATCTTGCCCGCTGCGTATGCCGCCTCGAGCTTGTTCTGGGACGCGACGGCATACGCGTCGCAGCGTTCTTTGGTGAGCTCTGGGTAGCGGTCGTGCAGGTTCTCGGCCGTGGAGCCCATGACCAGCGCCGAGGGGTCGACCAGGCGCTCGGCGACGATGCGTGGGTTCGGGTCCACGCCCTCGCCCATCGGGTGGTGGCCCATGTGCTCGACCCCGCCGGCAATGGCCACGTCGTACGCGCCGAACGCGATGGACGACGCCGTCGTCGTCACGGCGGTCAACGCGCCCGCGCACATCCGGTCGATGGCGAAGCCGGGAGTCGTGTTGGGCAGGCCGGACAGCAACGCGGCCACCCGTCCGATGGTCAGGCCCTGGTCGCCGATCTGCGTCGTGGCCGCGACGGCGACCTCGGCTACCCGCTCCTTGGGCAGCTCGGGATGGCGGCGCAGCAGCTCCCGGATGCATTTGATGACCAGGTCGTCCGCTCTGGTCTGAGCGTAGATTCCCTTATCTCCGGCCTTGCCGAAGGGGGTGCGTACGCCGTCGACAAAGACGACCTCGCGCAGGGTGCGGGGCATGCTTGCGCCTCCTCAAAGACAGGGGGGTGCGGGCCGGGCGCCCACACTCCTGGTTATGCTACTGGCGAGTAACAAATCCGTCCGTTCGGCCGCTTATGAAGCGCATCACGCCTCGTCGGCGAACGCCCTGACGATGATAGGGGCGGCGATGGCCACCTGCCAGTGCCGAGCACCGAGCGCGCTCAGCTGGGCCTCGATGGCCTGCTGGGTCGGTGGCGACGGAGGGGTCCAGACGAGGCGGCGCAGCACCTCGGGGCCAAGCAGGTTCTCCAGGGGAAGGTCGTGGTCCTGGGCGAAGGCCGCCAGAGCGTCGCGGGCTCGCGAGAGCCGGACGGAAGCCTGTGGGTCTCGGTCCGGCCATAGCCTGGGTGGCGGAGGGCCGTTGCCGGGCAGGGCAATTGGCGGCAGGTGCGACTCGGGGATGGCCATGGCACGGTCGATCGCGGCGAACCACTCTCGGTGGTTGCGCGCAGCTGCGCGAAGCTCGCGACGGCCAGTGAGGGCCGCGACCGAGCCGGGCGGGTTGATGGCCATCTCGATGAGCGCAGCATCCGAGAGGACCCGTCCTGGGCTGATGTCCCGACGTTGGGCGATCCGGTCGCGGGCATACCACAGCTCGCGCAGCACGGCGATGCCCCGACGCTTGCGCACCTTGTGCAGGCCCGAGGTCCGCCGCCACGGGTCGACCCGGGGGGCCGGGCCGGTGAACGTGAGAAGGGCATCGAACTCCTCGCGCGCCCACTGCGCCTTGGCTTGCCGCTGCAGGTCGGCGTCGATCGCCTGCCGAAGCTGCACCAGGACCTCGACGTCGAGGGCGGCATACCGCAGCCAAGGCTCCGGCAGAGGCCGCCGGGACCAGTCGACGGCCGAGTGCTCCTTGGCCAGGCTGAACCCGAGGTAATGCTCGACGGCTGCCCCGAGGCCGACGCGCGGCAGCCCGGCCAGCCTCGCGCCCAGCTCGGTGTCGAACAGTCGCTGCGGGCGCAGCCCCACCTCGGCAAGGCAAGGCAGGTCCTGAGTCGCGGCGTGCAAGACCCACTCGGCGTCGCCGATGCCCTCCGCGACGGGGGCCAGGTCCGGGCAGGCGACCGGGTCGAGCAACCACGTGCCGGAGCCCTCGCGGCGCAGCTGCACCAGGTAGGCCCGGTTGCCGTACCGGTGACCGGACGCGCGCTCGGCGTCGACAGCCACCGGCCCTTGGCCCGCGGCGATCGCCCCAGCGGCGACGCGCAGCTGGCGCTCATCCGCGACGACCTCAGGAACCCCTTCGGTGAGAACCAGCCGGGGTGGACTGGCATTGACGCGGTCGGTCACCGGCGCGGGCCAGGCAGGGCGACAACTCCCTCCGGCAGCGGTGGCAGCCCCGCCAGCGTCGACAGTAGGTCCGACCAGGCCAGCAAGTGTTCGCCGAGGGCCCCGTCGGTCGGCGTCCAGGAGGCGCGCACCTCGAGCTCGACGCGTGTGTCGCGGTCGGCCAGGCCACCGAAGCTTTCGGACACGACGCGGGTCACCGTGCCGGCCTCGGCTGAGTAGGCCAGCTCCCGATGCGTGAGCGCTTCGACGAGCCAGGCCCAGCCCACCTCACCGAGCGCCGGGTCACTGGCGACCTCCTGCTCGAGCTCGGCGCTGGCGAAAGTCACCGCCCGCCAGTCTCCTTCCCACGGCTCCGGGCAGGTGGGGTCGTGCAAGAGCACGAACCGGCCAGTGGCGAGGCTGTGTTCCCCGCCCGGTGCGACGACCTCGGCAGAGAGCGCGACGGCATACGGGGCGATCCGTTGTGGTGCGGGCACCTCGGTGAGGCGCACCTCAGGCCGCAGGCGCACCGCGTGTAGTCCGGCGATCGCCCGCGCGAACTCTGCGGCCTGCTCACCGGGTAGGGATCGTCCAGGCACAGGTTGAGCGTAGGCGGCGGACCGTCGGTTGCCCAGGCTGACGCGCCGCACCTGCCGCCGCAGCGGACGCAGTGGTCGCTAGCCTGCCCGTTGTGTCCGCACTCCTCGCGCTGCTCTCCTCGGCGGTATGGGGGACGTGCGACTTCCTGGCGGGCCTCACGGCGCGCCGCCTGCCGACGGTCGCGGTAGCCGGGTGGTCCCAGACGCTGTCGTTCCTGGCGATCAGCCTGGTCGTGCTGGGGTGGGGGCGCACGCCACCCGACGACCTCAGCGTCGTGGTGTGGGCGGTGATCGCGGGGATCACCGGCACGTGCGCGCTGCTGGCCTTCTACGCCGCCCTCGCTGGCGGCACCATGGGCGTCGTGGCGCCGATCGCCTCGCTGGGCTCGGGAGTATCGGTGCTGCTGGGGGTGCTGACCGGTGACCAGCCGAACGCAATGGCGTGGGCCGGCATCGGCGTGGCGCTCGCCGGGGTCGTGCTGGCGAGCGGGCCCGAGATCTCCGAAGGGCTTCGGGTGCGGCCGATCCTGCTGGCCTGCGTCGCGGCGGCCCTGCTCGGGCTCGTGCTGTTCGCCCTGGACCGGGGCGCCCGGGTCTCGCTGGTGCACACGCTGTGGGGGATGCGGTTCACCAGCCTGCTCGGGTATGCCGTGCTGGCGGCGGTGGTGCGCTCGGTGGGCCCCGTGCGCCCACGCGACCTGCCGGTCCTGGCCGTGATCGGGCTGGGCGACCTGACGGCCAACGGGCTGTTCGCGACCGCCTCGTCGATGGGCATGGTCAGCGTCGCCTCGGTGCTGGGGTCGCTCTATCCGGTGGCGACGATCCTGCTGGCCCGCATCGTGCTCAAGGAGCGGCTGCGGGCCGTGCAGTATGCCGGGGTCGTGCTCGCCATGCTCGGGACCGGTCTCATTGCGGCGGGGAGTGCCGGCTCGTGACCGGCCCGGATCGAGTGGCTACCTTCCCAGCGTGGCAGCAGGTGTCGACCCATGCCGGAGTTGTTCGTGCCGCCTGGCCAGCATGCGACGATGGCGGACGTGTCCACCACCTCGCACCAGCCGAGCCCGACGTTGACCGCCGGCCCGGCAGCGCGAGTCGACAGCGACCTCGTGCGTGCCGCCCGGCGCCAGCCGGTGGCTCGCACGCCGGTGTGGTTCATGCGCCAGGCCGGGCGGTCGCTGCCGGAGTACCGCGCCCTTCGCGAGGGCATCCCCATGCTCGAGGCGTGCCAGCGGGCCGAGCTGGTCACAGAGATCACCCTTCAGCCCGTGCACCGGCATGGCGTGGACGCGGCGATTCTGTTCAGTGACATCGTCGTGCCGCTTCGGGCCGTCGGCGTGGACCTGGACATCGTCGCTGGCGTCGGGCCGGTTGTGGCCAGCCCGGTGCGCACCCGAGGCGACCTGGACGGCATACCGGAGCTCACGCCTGAGCACGTGCCGTACGTGGCTGCAGCAGTGCGCCAGCTCGTCAGCGAGCTCGGGCCGACCCCGCTGATCGGCTTCGCCGGCGCGCCGTTCACGCTCGCCTCCTATCTCATTGAGGGTGGGCCGAGCCGCACTCACCAGCACACCAAGGCGCTCATGCACGGCGACCCGCAGTTGTGGCACGAGCTGTGCGCACGGCTGGCGCAGGTGTCAGGGACGTTTCTGCGGGTGCAGGTCGAGGCCGGGGCCAGCGCGGTGCAGCTGTTCGACTCGTGGGTGGGGACGTTGTCGCGCAGGGACTACGAGGCGTTCGTGCAACCGCACTCGGCGGCGGCGCTAGCCGAGGTCGGCGGGCTCGGCGTGCCGCGCATCCACTTCGGGGTGGGGACGGGGGAGCTGCTGGCTTCGATGGGAGCGGCCGGTGCCGAGGTCGTTGGGGTCGACTTCCGGGTCTCGCTCACCGAGGCGGCCGCCCGGCTCGGCCCGGGGTATGCCGTGCAGGGCAACCTCGACCCGGCGCTGCTGCTCGCCCCGTGGGAGGTGATCGAGCGGCGGCTCCGCGAGATCGTCGACGAGGGTCGCGCGGCACCGGGCCACATCTTCAACCTGGGCCACGGAGTGCTGCCCGAGACCGACCCGCACGTGCTCACCCGGATCGTCGAGCTGGTGCACGAGGTCTCGGCCCGCTAGTCCGGGTTGGCTTCGGGCTCGGGCTGCGGCCGCTGCGGCTGCTCCGGCTGCTGCGCTTCAGGTCCGGCGGGAACCGTGGCCGCGGGGGCGTGGGCCGCCGGCGCGGACTGGGTCGCCTCGCGTGCCCGACGACGCCACCAGATCGCGATGGGCAGGGCGAGAATCGCCAGGACCCCGAGGAAGGGCAGGACGGCGCCGAGGGCGGTGAGGCAGAACGACAGCGAGCGCAGGAACGCCTGCCAGCCGGTCCGCAGCCCCTCGACGAACCCGCTCGCGTCCGCCCCGGCGCTGGGGTCGGTGCTCAGGCTCACGGTGACGGTCGACATCGCCACCTTCTTCTGCAGCGCGGCGTAGCTGCGTTGCAGCGACTCCAGCTCGGCCTCGCGCTGGGCAAGCTGGTTCTCCAGCTCGACGACCTGTGAAAGACCGGTCGCCTGGGTCATCAGCGCGCGGACCCGTTCGATGCTCGCCTTCTTCGTCGCGATCCGTGACTCGGTGTCGACGTAGGTCGCCGTGACGTCCTTGGCGGTGGACGTCCGCTGCACGACCCGCCCCAGCGCCGAGAGCTGGTCGAGCGCGACGTCGAGCCGCTCGGCTGGAACGTCGATGGTGAGCGTGCCGGAGCTGCCTGCCAGCGTTCTGGTCGCTGTGACTGAGGAACCCGAGGGCGCGCCGGACAACGCGGACGCGTTGAGGTTCTCGTTGCTCACCTGGCCGCCCAGGCTGGTCGCGATCTGGCGGACGGCGGCGGCACTGGGCTCGAGGGCGGAGACGGCCAGCAGCAAGCCTGCGCTGCGCACGACCTTCTGGGTGTCCGTGGCCTGCTGGCCGGCTTGGTCTTCGCCGGGTTGGGCGGCTCTGGAGTCGGACGTGCCGCCGTCGGGCGCAGCCGGCTGCGCCGTGCCGCCCGGTGACGTGTCACCTCCGGTGGCCGAGCAACCAGACAGGGCCAGGAGGGCGCCCAGGACGACTGTGGCGAGCAGCGCCATGAGGATTCGAGGGAGCCGGACGGACGACATGGGAACCTCCTGCACTGCTGCTTTGCGATTTGGAGGTGTGAACTGCGGCCTCGGTTCCCGCGCCGGACGATGGATTCCTCGCTCGATGTGATACCGCGTCGGTTTCGTGCGTGGGTCTCGGGCGCGTCATCACATCGACCGATTTGAGAGACTGGCCGCATGACGTCGTCCCGCCCCGAGCTGGCCAGGATCCGCGAGATCAACGACACCATCCGGTATGCCATGTGGTCCGTCTTCGCGGTGTCCTCGCCCCTTGGTCCGCAACGGCTGGAGCAAGCGGTCGAGACCGAGCAGCTGCTCAAGCAGCTCGCGGAGGAGGGCGTGGTCACGCGCGGGCTGTACGACGTGGCCGGGCTGCGGGCGAACGCCGACTTCATGGCGTGGTGGCATGCGCCGACCATCGAGGCGCTCCAGAGCGCCTACCACCGGCTGCTGCAGACCCAGCTGGGCGGGCACCTCACGCCGGTGTGGTCCGTGGCGGCGCTGCACCGACCAGCGGAGTTCAACAAGAGCCACATCCCGGCGTTCCTCGCTGACGAGCAGCCCCGTGCCTACGTGTGCGTCTACCCGTTCGTGCGGTCCTACGACTGGTACGTCCTGGACGAGCAGGACCGGCGCGACATGCTGCGCGAACATGGCGAGATGGCGCGGGAGTACCCGGACGTGCGGGCGAACACGATCTCGGCGTTCGCGCTCGGGGACTACGAGTGGGTGCTCGCGTTCGAGGCCGACGAGCTGCACCGCATCGTCGACCTCATGCGCGAGCTGCGCGCATCACGCGCCCGGCTGCACGTGCGCGAGGAGGTGCCGTTCTACACCGGCCCGCGCGTCACCATTGCAGACCTCGTCGAGCGGCTGCGCTGAGCCGGTATGCCGGTATGCCGGTATGCCGGTGTCCGCCTGCCGCGTCGGGCGGTCAGCCTTGCTGGGGCGCCAGAGTCAGGCAGATCGAGTTGATGCAGTACCGCTGGTCGGTCGGCGTGCCGTACCCCTCACCCTCGAAGACGTGGCCCAGGTGCGAGCCGCAGCTGGCGCACCGCACCTCGGTTCGGGGAGGGCCGAAGACCGAGCGGTCCTCGAGGTACTCGACCCGGTCCTCGGCCAAGGGCGCATAGAACGACGGCCAGCCGCAGTGCGAGTCGAACTTGGTGTCGCTGCGGAACAGCTCGGCTCCGCAGGCCCGGCAGGAGTAGACACCTTCGGTCTTGGTGTCGGTGTACTCGCCGGTGAACGGCCGCTCGGTGCCGGCCTGGCGGAGCACCTCGTACTCGGCGCGGTTCAGCCGCTCGCGCCACTGCTGGTCGGACAGCTGCACGGCATACGTCCTGGGAGAGTTCATGCCTGCAGAACGCCCGACAAGCGCGGCT
>JBIOUP010000065.1:0-5802 GCA_044867305.1 Dermatophilaceae bacterium | reverse complement strand
TGCGCGATCATCGGCTGCTGCGCCGGTACACGTACACGGCCATGGCGGTGGGCATCGCCTTGCTGCTGCTGCCGCTGCTGCCGATCATCGGCACGAGCGAGTACGGCGCGCAGATCTGGATCCGGATCGGACCGCTGTCGTTTCAGCCCGGCGAGATCGCCAAGATCGTCCTGACCATCTTCTTCGCCGGCTACCTCGTGCAGACCCGCGACGTGCTCTCCCTTGCCGGGCGCAAAGTGCTGGGGTTCACCTTCCCGCGCGGTCGTGACCTCGGTCCGATCATCGTCGCCTGGCTGGTCAGCCTCGCCGTCCTCGTCTTCGAGAAGGACCTGGGCACGTCGCTGCTGTTCTTCGGGTTGTTCGTCGCCATGCTCTACGTCGCAACCGAACGGGTCTCGTGGATCGCGATCGGGCTGTTCCTCTTCGCCGCTGGTGCATACGTCGCCTTCCTGCTGTTCGGCCACGTCCAGGCCCGGGTCTACCTGTGGCTCGACCCGTTCGGCGAGCGCTCCATGGCCCTGTCCGACCAGCTCGCCAAGGGGCTGATGGGCATGGCGGCCGGCGGCCTCTTCGGTACCGGCCTGGGCCGGGGCCGGCCGTGGATGACGCCGTTCGCGGAAAGCGACTTCATCCTGCCTAGCCTCGGCGAGGAGCTGGGGCTGTTCGGCATCTTCGCCATCCTGCTGCTCTACGGGCTCTTCGTGGAGCGCGGGCTGCGCACCGCGCTCGGGGTCCGCGACGGTTTCGGCAAGCTGCTCGCCGTGGGCCTGGCCTTCTCCGTCGCCCTGCAGGTCTTCGTCGTCATCGGTGGGGTCACCAGGGTGATCCCACTCACCGGCCTCACCACGCCGTTCCTGTCCCTCGGCGGTTCGGCGCTGCTGGCCAACTGGGCGCTGACCGCGTTGTTGCTGCGCATCAGCGACCAGGCCCGCCGGCCCGTCCCGGACGATGACGGGCTGCGCCCACCTGCGCCACGCCCGCAGGCCGAGGGCGCCGAGACCCAGGTGGTGCTGCGGTGAACACCCCGATCCTGCGCATCTCGCGCCTCGTCGGTGCGCTGTTCGCCGTCCTGCTCGTGGCCACGACGATCATCCAGTTCGTCCAGGCTCCGGGCCTGCGAGCCCGGACCGACAACCGGCGTACCCTGCTGGACAACTACTCCCGCGAACGCGGCTCGATCATCCTCGGCGACCAGCAGATCGCGCTGTCCACGCCCGTCGACGACGAGCTGAAGTTCCTACGCCAGTACCCGCAGCCGCTGCTGTACTCGCACGTCACGGGCTACTACTCCTATCTCGTCGGTGCCGGCGGTGGGCTGGAAGGCTCCGAAGACGGCATCCTCTCCGGATCCTCCGACTCGCTCTTCTACCGACGGATCACCGACCTGCTCACCGGCCGGGCGCCGACCGGCGCCAGCATCGTCGTCACCGTGAACGCCAAGGCCCAGGAGGCGGCGAGCAAAGCGCTGGGCAACCAGCGTGGCGCGGTCGTCGCGCTCAACCCCAAGACCGGCGCGGTCCTGGCCATGGTGAGCCACCCCCAGTACGACCCCAACACCCTGGCCTCGCACGACCTCAAGGCCGTCGACGCCGCGTGGAAACAGCTCAACGCCGACCCGGAGAAGCCGCTCGTGAACCGCGCCATCGCCGGCAACCTGTACCCGCCCGGATCGGTGTTCAAGATCGTCACGGCAGCCGCCGCCTTGTCCACCGGCGCGGTCAACGAGACCACGCCCATCCCCGCACCGGGCAGCATGGACCTGCCGGACACGTCCGTCCCCCTGCCCAACTACGACCTCAAGGCGTGCGGACCCAACAACCAGACGACCCTGCAGCACGCCCTCGAGATCTCCTGCAACACCGCCTTCGGGTGGCTGGGTCTCAAGGTCGGCGGCGATGCCCTGCGCGAGCAGGCCAACAAGTTCGGCTTCGGCGAGACGCTGAGCATTCCCATGCGGGTGACCCCCAGCTCGGTGCCGCCGACCCTCAACCGCCCGCAGACCGCCCAGTCGGCCATCGGCCAGTTCGACGTGCGCGTCACGCCGCTGCAGGTCGCCATGACCAGTGCCGCCATCGCCAACAAGGGCGCGGTCATGCGGCCGTACATCGTCTCGCAGACGCTGGCGTCCAACCTCGACGTCATCGACCAGACCCAACCCCAACAGCTCTCGCAGGCCGTCTCGCCGCAGATCGCGTCGACGCTCACCAACATGCTCGTCTCGGTCGTCGACACCGGCACGGGGACGCCGGCGAAGATCGCCGGGGTGCGGGTGGCCGGCAAGACCGGCACCGCGCAGCAAGGCGAAGGCAAGGCGCCGCATGCCTGGTTCACCGCCTTCGCCCCCGCAGACGACCCACAGGTCGCGGTCGCAGTCGTCGTCGAGGACGGCGGTAACGCGGGCAGTGAGGCCGCCGGAGGCAAGCTCGCCGGCCCGATCGCCAAGGCCGTCATGGAGGCAGTGATCAAGCGATGACACCAACCAGCGGAACGACCCTCGGCGGTCGGTACACCCTCATGGACCACATCGCCGCAGGAGGGATGGGCGACGTGTGGACGGCCACGGACTCGGTCCTCGGACGCTCGGTCGCCGTCAAGGTCCTGCGCCCCAACCCCGAGCCCACCTTCGCCGAGCGCTTCCGCGACGAGGCCCGCCACGCCGCAGCGCTCTCCCACCCCAACATCTCCGCCGTCTACGACTACGGCGAAGACGACGGCGCGGCATACCTGGTCATGGAGTACGTCGCGGGGCGCCCGCTCTCCGAGCTCATCGCCGCGGGTCCGATGCCCCCGGACCAGGTGCGGGTCCTCATGGGTCAGGCCGCCCTCGCCTTGGCCTCGGCGCACGAGGCGGGAGTCGTGCACCGGGACGTCAAGCCAGCGAACATCCTCGTGACGCCCGAAGGCCAGGTGAAGCTGACCGACTTCGGCATCGCGCACGCGGCCGACAGCGCGGCGCACACCCGCACCGGCGAGGTTCTCGGCACGCCCCAGTACCTCTCGCCCGAGCAGGCGCTCGGCCGCACGGTCACCGGCGCGACAGACCTGTACTCCCTGGGGGTCGTGGGCCACGAGATGCTCACCGGGCGCCGTCCTTTCGACGCCGGCAGTGCGGTCGCCACCGCGCTCGCCCAGGTCAACGAGGCGCCGCCGCCGCTGCCGGCATACGTGCAAGACCCGCTTCGCTCGTCGGTGAACTCATGCCTGGCCAAGGACCCCGCGCAACGTCCAGCCAGCGCCGCGTCGCTCGCCGCGATGCTCGGTATGCCGGTGAGCGGGCTGGCCTCGGCACTGCCGGCGACCAGCGTCATCGCCACGACGGACCTGGCCATGACCCAGCCGATGAGCACACCGGCAGCCACGGCGGTCATCCCCCCGGCTGGCCCACCGACCGCGGTGCCGCCCCCGACCGGCCCCGCCGAGCCCGCGCAGGAAGAGGGCCGCAAGGGGCTGGGCTGGTGGTGGCTGGCCATCGCAGCCGGGGTCGTCGTGTTGGGCTTGCTGCTGTGGCAGCTGCGGCCGAGCAGCAACCCGACGCCCGTCGTCACGCCCACGGTGACGGTCACCCAACAGACCACCACGACGACGACGGTGACCCGCACCCCCACCACCTCGGCGCCACCGACCGCGGCCTTGATCTCCTCGGCGGACTACGTCGGCAAGGACGTGGCCACCGCCCGCAACAACCTCGGTCGGGCCGGGTTCACGTCGGTCCGCGTGGTCGAGGCGCCCTCCGACCAGAAGGCGGGCACCGTGCTGGCCATCAGCCCGGTCGGGACGGTGGCGCTCACCGAGACGATCACGCTGACGGTGTCCAGCGGGGCGCCGACGGTGACGACAGGGACGAGCACGAATGGCTGAACCGTGGGCAGGGGAGCGTGGGGTGCGCGCCCCACGGCTGCTCGGCGGCCGCTACGAGGTCGGCGAGGTCATCGGGCACGGCGGGATGGCCGACGTGCACCTGGGCTTCGACACCCGCCTCTCCCGCCCGGTCGCGATCAAGCTGCTGCGCTCGGATCTGGTCCGCGACACCAACTTCCTCACCCGGTTCCGCCGCGAGGCCCAGTCGGCTGCCGGCCTCAACCACCCCTCCATCGTCGCGATCTTCGACTCCGGCGAGGACCCCGGCGTCGACGCGACCGGAGCCCCGACCACCGTGGCATTCATCGTCATGGAGATGGTCGAGGGCCAGACGCTGCGGGAACGGCTGGGCTCGGGTCCGCTGCCGCCGGAGGAAGCCGCCCGGATCACCGAGAGCGTCCTGGCTGCGCTGAGCTACAGCCACCGGATGGGCATCGTCCACCGAGACATCAAGCCGGCCAACGTCATGCTGTCGCGCACCGGCGACGTCAAGGTCATGGACTTCGGCATCGCCCGCGCCATCGCGGACACCGCCGCCACGATGACCCAGACCCAGGCCGTGCTCGGCACCGCCCAGTACCTCTCACCCGAGCAGGCCCAGGGCCTGCCCGTGGACGCCCGCTCGGACCTGTACTCCACTGGCTGCATGCTCTTCGAGCTGCTGACCGGACGCACGCCGTTCCTCGGCGACACCCCGGTTGCGATCGCCTACCAGCACGTCGGAGAGGCGCCGCCGCGCCCGTCGACGCTCGCGACCGGCATACCCGAGGCCTTTGACGCCGTCGTCGCGCACGCCTTGGTCAAGGACCGCGACGGGCGTTACCAATCCGCCACCGAGTTCCGGGCCGACCTCGTGGCCGCCCGCGAGGGCCGCCCGCTCAGCGAGGCCGCCCAGGCGACGCTGACCCACGCGGACCTGCCGGACACGCCGACGGCCGTGCTGCCCGGACCCCGCAAGGGCGACCCGGACACCGCCTCCATGCTCGCCGTCGGGGGCGACGACGGCGCGGAGGCGCCGAAGAGACGCGGCTGGACCTACCTGCTGCTCACCGTCGTTGCGCTCGCAGCGCTGGTCGGACTGGCGCTGCTGGGGCGCGCGATCCTGCAGAACCGGGCGGAGGCGGCCCGGGTTTCCGTGCCCTACGTCATCGGGAAGACCGAGGACCAGGCCAGGACCCTCATCGGCGGCGCGGGCCTGGTCGCGGAGGTGCGGTCGGTCTCCAACCCCAACGCGGCCAAGGGCACGGTGACCGAACAGGATCCGCAGTCCGACAGCCTGGTCGACCGCGGGTCGACAGTGCGCATCGCCGTCTCGTCGGGCCCGGGCCAGGCCGCGGTCCCGTCGGTCGTGGGCCAGCCCCAGGAGGCCGCCGTGACGACCCTGACCTTGGCCGGGTTCACCAGCACGACGGTCGTGCCCGTCGACGACCCGTCGCAGACCAAGGGCAACGTCGTGAGCACCGAGCCAGCCGCTGGCCAGGTAGCCGCGCTCAACACGACGATCGTCGTCAAGGTGGCCAGTGGGAAGGTCAAGGTGCCCAACGTCGTCGGGCTGGACACCTCGGTGGCTCAGCTGAAGATCACCGAGCTCAAGCTCGGCTACGACGACAAGCAACGGGTCGAGAGCACCTCGGTGCTCGAGGGCAAGGTCGTGGCCCAGGACGTCGCCGCTGACACGCTTGTCGACATGGGCACCACGGTGAAGGTGAAGATCGCCGTTCGGCCCGCGGTCACCGTGACGACGACACAGACCCAGACGGTGACCACCAACCCCTCCGCGACGATCACCGGACCGGCGGGGACCCTCAGTCCGACCACCCGCTAGTCCCGCACCGGGCTCGGGTCGAGCCCGGGCCGTCCCGACACGCGTAGCCCGGGCCGTCCCGACACGCGCCGAGTGGGCGGTAGATGCGGTTATCGGGCCCCGGATAACAGCATCTACCG
>JBIOUP010000064.1:0-4557 GCA_044867305.1 Dermatophilaceae bacterium | reverse complement strand
CCACGTGCAGCTGGCTGGGGCCGTCGGACTCGTCCGGGCGGCGCGGGCCGTTCAGCAAGGTCTGGTACGTCGTGACGAACTGCTTGTTCGCCGTGTCGCACAACAGCGGCACGAGGACGCCGAGGTCGGAGAACCGGGGAATCACCTTCTCGACCGGCATGACCGCGACGACGATGTCCGGCTGGCTGGTCACCATGTCGGCGTTGCCCTCGTTGGTGACGATGGCGAGGGTGCCGGTGTCGGCAGCGGCGAAGTTGACTCCGGTGATGCCGAGGTCGGCGGCCTTGAAGTCGGCCCGCAGCCGCTCGCGCGCGAACGAGGCGAGCACGTCGGGATCGTGGGACATCGGGGCGCCGTTGAGCTCGCCGAAAAGGTCGGTGACATCCTGTCGGCTCTTGTGCAAGGCGGGCCCGACGATGTGGCTCGGGCGCTCGCCGGCGGCTTGCACGATGTACTCACCGAGGTCGGTCTCGACGACGTCGATGCCGTGGCTGTTCAGGTGCTCGGTCAGGCGGATCTCCTCGGTGGCCATCGACTTGGACTTGGCGATCAGCCGGACCTGGTGCTCCAGTGCGATCCGCGCGACCGCCTCGCGAGCCTGCGCGGGTGTTGACACACGGTGCACGACCGCCCCGTTTGCTTCCAGGGCGCTGGTGAGCCGGCGCAGGTAGCCCTCGAGGTCTCGCAGGGTCTCCCGTCGGATGGCCGCGCCCTTCTCGCGAAGGTCCGCCGCCCAGGCCGACCACTCCCCTGAAGCGCGTTGGTAGGCAAGGGCGCTCAGCCGCTCTCGGGTCATCTCGACGCCCGTGCGAGCGACTGCCTCCTGGGTGATGATCGGCAGTGGCTTGCGATGAGCCGGGATCTCGGCCCTGGCCCACTCGGGAGCGTTGCGGGTGACGCGCTCCGTGCCCGCGAGCGCCGCCGACCTGGTCACTGGTCGACCGCCTGTCGTGCGTCACGGACCAGCTCGGCCACGTGTCGGGTGCGCACGTCGAGTCCCCTGGCGAGCGCCCGGGCCTGCAGGTGCATGAGGCAGCCCGGGTCCGCGCTCACCAGGTAGTCGGCCCCGGTCGCACGGGCCTGGTCGAGCTTGACATCGGCCATGGCCACGGACAGGTCGGGGAACTTCGCGCAGAACGTCCCGCCGAACCCGCAGCAGGTGTCGCTGCCGCGCATCTCGACCAGCTGCATTCCCTCGATGCCAGCGAGCACCTCCCGGGGTGCGGTCCGTTCGCCGAGTGTGCGGGTCATGTGGCACGAGTCGTGGTAGGTCACCGTCGCGTCGAGGCGAAGCGGTGCGGGCCGGCCGAACTCGACGAGGAACTGGGTCAGCTCCCAGACCCGGTCGAGGACGGCGGCGTGCGGGTCGTCGGCCCCGATGAGGTGACGGGCATGCACGACCAACATCGCCGCGCAGGAGCCGGCGATCGTCACGACTGCGTCGTAGGCGGCAAGCGCGCCTATCGACTCGCGCAGCACGGAGCGAGCCGCGTCGGGGTAGCCCGAGTTGAGCGCCGGCTGCCCGCAACATGTCTGCCCACGTGGGAGGTCGACCTCGAAGCCGAGACCGCGCAGCACCTCGACCGCGGCGAGCACGGGACCTGGTGCGGCGAAGTCGCCCATGCAGGTGCCGAACACCGCGACGCGCGTCGGTGGGGTCACCGGGCACCTCCCTGGTCTTTGCGCGCGCCGCATGGTATGCCGTGACCTGACCGAGGATGCAAGGCTACGCACCGGGAATCGGGGAGGTGGGTCGCACGGCCGACCGGCTGGGTGAGGGTCACGACGAGGCAGTACCCACCGGCGCCGTCGTCACGCTCGGCGAGACCCTCGGGCTGGTCATGGGCAGCGCGGCGAGCCCCATCCGGGTGGGGGGCCAGGCGCGGTTCAGCTTTGCCGGCGCCGAGAGCAATGTGGCCATCGGCCTGACTCGCCTGGGCCACCAGGTGTGCTTCGTCAGCCGGGTCGGCGACGACCTTATCGGGCGGGCGGTCGTCGACACGATGCGCGGCGAGGGGATCGACGTCTCGCGAGTCGTCGTCGATCCGGCGGCGCCCACGGCGATGATGCTGCGACAGCACCGCACTGCCGACGTCCTCACGGTCACCTACTACCGCACCGGCTCCGCCGCATCCACGCTGTCCGTCGCGGACATCCCTGACAACCTGGTCCGTGCCGCGCGGCTGGTGCACGTCACCGGCATCACCCCGGCGCTCTCCCCGAGCGCCTGCGCCGCGACGCTGCATGCTGTCGACACGGCATACCAGGCGGGGGTGCCGGTCTCGCTCGACGTCAACTACCGCGCCCAACTGTGGTCGGCAGCGCAGGCTGGCGACATGCTGCGACCGCTGCTGGAGCACGTTGACTTCGTGTTCGGTGGCGACGAGGAGCTGAGCCTGCTGGAGCCGCGGCCGAGCATCGAGGCGTCCATCGCGGCTGTGCGCGACCACGGCCCGACGCAGGTCGTGCGCAAGCGCGGGGCGGCGGGCGCGACGGCATACGGGCCGTTCGGGCGCCTGGACGCTGACGCGGTGGCGGTCACGGCGGTGGACCCGGTCGGCGCAGGCGACGCCTTCGTGGCTGGCTACTTGAGCGCACTGCTCGACGGCCTTGACGCCGCCGGGTGCCTGGACCGAGCGGTCGAGTGCGGGGCATTCGTCGCCTCGGTCCACGGAGACTGGGAGGGCCTGCCACGCCGGCCCGAGCTGGGCATGCTCAGCCGACCCGAACAAGTGCAACGGTAGAGAGGAGGCACGGTGCCCGTCGACTTCGCTGCGCAGTTCGAGAAGGCTCCGGTCATGGCCATCCTGCGGGGGTATGCCGTCGCACGCACCGTCGAGCTGGCCCGCACCGCATGGGATCTCGGCATCATGTGCGTCGAGGTGCCGGTGCAGACGCCGGCCTCCCTCGATGCCTTGGCCGCGACGGTGGAGGCGGGCCAGGCCCGCACCGGCGTCGTCGTGGGCGCCGGCACGGTGACGAGCATCGAGCGGGTGGAGGCGTCGGTTCGTGCCGGGGCGGCCTTCACGGTCGGCCCCGGCGTCGACGAGGCCGTGTCCCGGGCCAGCCTCGAGGCGGGACTGTCGCACCTTCCCGGGGTAGCCACGGCGTCGGAGATCCAGCGCTCGCTCGCGATCGGCCTGACCTGGCTCAAGGCCTTTCCGGCGTCGCTGCTGACCCCGGCATGGGTCACGGCGATGCACGGTCCCTTTCCGGAGGTGGCTTTCGTCGCTACCGGGGGGATCGGCTCGCGCAACGCCCGCGACTTCCTCGATGCCGGTGCGCGCGCTGTCGCTGTGGGCTCGGCGCTGGAGTTTCCCGACCAGCTGCCGGCCCTGGCGCAGCTGGTGAAGGGGTGACGGGCGTGCGGATCGTTCGGCTGGAGACCTTTCTCGTGCCGCCGCGCTGGTGCTTGCTCAAGATCGAGACCGACGAGGGTGTCGTCGGGTGGGGCGAGCCGGTCGTCGAGGGCCGCGCGCACACCGTGGCTGCCGCGGTCGACGAGCTGTCCGACTATCTGGTCGGACAGGACCCGTTGCGCATCGAGGACCACTGGCAGGTCATGACCAAGGCCGGCTTCTACCGTGGCGGGCCGGTGCTCTCCAGTGCCGTGGCCGGGATCGACCAGGCGCTCTGGGACATCGCCGGCAAGGTGCGCGGCGCTCCAGTGCACGAGCTGCTCGGCGGCCCGGTCCGCGATCGCCAGCTGGTCTACACCTGGATCGCCGGCGATGAGCCGGCCGGGGCGGCCGACGGTGCCCGCGCGCGCAAGGCACAGGGCCTGCTGGCGGTGAAGATGAACGCCACCGGCCGCGTCCGCCAGCTCGCGACCGTCCGCGAGACCGACGAGATGCTCGAGCGCGTCGCCGCCGTGCGCGAGGTCATGGGCGACGACGGCGGCGTTGCCGTCGACTTCCACGGACGGGTCAGCACCGCCACCGCGCGAGAGATGTGCCGCGTGCTGGAACCGCTGCGGCCGATGTTCGTCGAGGAGCCAGTCGTCCCCGAGCTCACCGCGGACCTGGCCCGGGTGTGCGCGTCGACGAGCATCCCCGTCGCCACCGGCGAGCGGCTGTACTCGCGCTGGGACTTCCGCGGCGCCCTGGCCGCCGGCATTGCGGTGGCCCAGCCTGACCTGTCCCACGCCGGCGGAGTGTCCGAGTGCCGCCGCATCGCCTCGATGGCCGAAGCCTTCGGAGTGACGATGGCACCGCACTGCCCACTCGGACCGATCGCGCTGGCCGCGTGCCTGCAGGTCGACTTCGCGACCCCCAACACCCTCATCCAGGAGATGAGCTGGGGCATCCACTACAACGTCGGGGGCGACCTGCTCGACTACCTCGTCGACCCCTCGGTCTTCGAGATCATCGACGGGCACGTCCCTCGGCCGACCGGGCCGGGGCTGGGTATCGAGGTCGACGAGGCCGCCGTGCGCCGGGCTGCCGAGATCGGTCACCGGTGGCGCTCGCCGGCCTGGCGGCTCGACGACGGCAGCCTTGCCGAGTGGTAGTGCGGTTGTCGCTCGGCCTCCCCCATCGAAGGTAAAACCGAGCGCGG
>JBIOUP010000063.1:0-20934 GCA_044867305.1 Dermatophilaceae bacterium | reverse complement strand
GTGAGGCCGAACCGCATGCTGACCACACCCGCCTCACGCTCGGAGAGGGTGTCGAGGACGGCGTGCAGCTGCTCCTGCAGCAGGGTGAAGCTGACCGCGTCCGCCGGGACGATCGCCTCGGAGTCCTCGATCAGGTCGCCGAACTCGGAGTCGCCGTCCTCACCGAGCGGGGTGTGCAGCGAGATCGGCTCGCGACCGTACTTCTGGACCTCGACGACCTTCTCGGGCGTCATGTCCAGCTCCTTGGCCAGCTCCTCCGGCGTGGGCTCGCGGCCGAGGTCCTGGAGCATCTGGTGCTGCACCCGGGCCAGCTTGTTGATGACCTCGACCATGTGCACGGGGATCCGGATGGTGCGGGCCTGGTCGGCCATCGCGCGGGTGATCGCCTGGCGGATCCACCACGTCGCGTAGGTGGAGAACTTGTAGCCCTTGGTGTAGTCGAACTTCTCGACGGCCCGGATCAGACCGAGGTTGCCCTCCTGGATCAGGTCGAGGAAGAGCATCCCGCGTCCGGTGTACCGCTTGGCCAGCGACACGACCAGTCGCAGGTTGGCCTCGAGCAGGTGGTTCTTGGCCTTCTTGCCGTCCTGGGCGATCCACCACAGCTCGCGCTTGAGGGTCATGTCCATCTTGTCGCCGGAGTTGAGCCGTTCCTCGGCGAACAGGCCCGCCTCGATGCGCTTGGCCAGCTCCACTTCCTGCTCGGCGTTGAGCAGGGCCACCTTGCCGATCTGCTTGAGGTAGTCCTTCACCGGATCCGCCGTCGCGCCAGCGGTCACGACCTGCTGGGCGGGGGCGTCGTCCTCGTCGTCGTCGCGAATGACGAAGCCCGCGTCCTCGGACTCCTCGTCGCGCTCACCCGCCCGCGCCTTGAGCGCGTCCTCGTCGCTGTCCTCGAGGTCGTCGGCCTCCAGTTCGAGGTCCTTCTCGTCGGGCTCGACAGCGGCCGAGGCAATGACCGCTTCGACCTCCTCATCGACGGCGTCTTCCTCCGTGACGGCTTCGACCTCCGAGAGGTCCGGCTCTGCGTCGGCGATCTCGGCGTCCACGTCGAGGCCGTCGGTCTGCTCGTCCGCCGGCGTGACGGGATCGGTGGGCGTAGCCGCATCCGCTGCGCGCGCCCCGGCCTGGCCCGCCTTTGCGGTCGCAGCCGATTTCGGGGCGGCGGACTTGGCCGTCTTGGCGGCCTGCGCCGCCGGCCTGACCGCTGGTGCCTTGGCTGTGGGCGCCTTGGTCGTGGGCGCCTTCGCCGCTGCCGCCTTGGGCGCAGCCGCCCGGTCTGGCTTGCCGGCCCGCTTGTTGGTCGCCGACTCTGACGGGGGCGTCGATGCCGCGGACTGCTCACCGTTCTCTGAGGCTGCGGCCTTGGCGGGCACCTTCTTGGGCGGCGTACCCTTGCTGGCCGAGGGGCTGCCCACCTTCGCGGAGGACACCGCGCGCGAGGTGGAAGCGCCTAGCACACGTGTTGCCTGCGGTGTCTTCTGCATCGCTGCTTGGGCATCAGCACCCGCAGGGGTGGGGACGTTCGAGACCGGCACCGGTCGCCTTTCGCCGTTCGTTGAGGATGTCGGCACAGCCGACAGGACCGCTGGCTGGGCTACGGGAGTCGAAAGCATCGACGCGAACGTGGACGTCCGCCGCTTGCCCGGCTGAGGGCCCCGCGCCCAGGCTCACTGCCATTATAAAACGCCAAGTGGTGCCCGTGTATGCCCTAGTGCTCCAGGCGGCGTTGGTTGCTACTCGCCGAGCTCGGCCTTCACGGCAAGCACCGGGCAGGTGGCGTCCAACAGGATGCGCTGGGCATTCGATCCGAGGATGAGCTTTCCGACGGGCGTGCGCCGTCGCAGCCCAATGACGATGAAGTCGGCGTCCTCGGCCTCGGCGACCGAGATCAAGTCCTCAGCCGGCTCGTTTCCACGGACGAGCTGGCGGACCTCGTGCTCCAACCCGATGCTCGTCAGCTTGGCCTGCACCGTCTCGAGCTCGGTCTCGAACCGAAGAGCCTCTTCCGAGTCGAACTCCTTGCCGCCGCGTTGCGAGTTGATGACGATGAGCTTGGTCTTGCGAAGCTCGCACTCCTCCGCCGCCCTGCGCAAGGCGGCACGGCCCTCCTTGGTCGCAACGTAACCGACGACGACGGACACGGTGAACCTCCTAGCCCACGAACGACGACCTTCACCGACCGTACCCGATCGGTTGTGCGGCGATCATGGCTAGCGAAGAACGTCACGCACGATCTGGCTCACTTGGGACACCTCAGTGAGGAACCCGTCGTGCCCGTGCGGTGAGCGGATGATCGCCAGGCGACCGCGTGGGACACCCTCGGCGATCTGCTCGGACTCCCAGCGCAGGTACAGCCGGTCGGAGTCGACGGCGACGGCCACCACATCCGCGCTGATCCGGGAGAGCGCCGCCGATACCCCACCGCGGTCGCGACCGATGTCGTGCGAGTTCATCGCCTCCGTGAGCACGAGGTAGGAGTTGGCGTCGAAGCGGCCGCGCAGTCGCTCGGCCTGGTGGTCGAGGTAGCTCTCCACGGCATACCGGCCACGACCACCGAGGGGTGCCTCGCCGGGCTGTGGCGCCCGGCCGAACCGCAGGTCCAGTTCGGCCGCGCTGCGATAGGTGATATGGGCGATTCGCCGGGCGATCCCCATGCCCTCGTCCGGTGCCACGCCGCTGCGGTAGTAGTCCCCACCACGGAAGTTGGGATCTGAGCGGATGGCCAGCAACTGCGGCTGCGACCAGGCGATCTGGTCGCCGGAGGACTGGGCGGTGCTGCCGATGACAACCGCTCGAGCCACCCGCTGGGGGTGGCTGACCGCCCATTCCAGCGCTCGCATACCCCCCATGGACCCGCCCATGACGAGCGCCCACCGCCTGATCCCCAGCCGGTCGGCGAGCCGGGCCTCGACGTCGACCTGGTCGCGGATCGTCACGAACGGGAACCGGCTCCCCCACGGTCGGCCATCATCGGCGGTCGACGACGGGCCGGTGCTGCCCTGGCAGCCGCCCAGCACATTGGCCGCCACCACGAAGTGCTCGTCCGGGTCGAGCACACTCCCCCCGCCGATGAGCCCCGGCCACCAACCCGGCGAGGCGTGCCCCGGCCCGGCCGCACCGACGACGTGGCTGTCACCGGTGAGCGCGTGCTCGATGAGCACCGCGTTGTCACCGCGCTCGCTGAGCCGCCCCCACGTCTCGTAGGCCACGCGCACCGCTGGCACCGTTCCACCACGCTCCAGCGCGATCGGGCCGAGGTCGGCGAACTGACGATCCCCCGGGTTTTGCCCTTCCCGCCAGGCACCGCGCACCACGGACGGGTCATCCGTGACGGTCATGACGGTGGACTCCTCGCGTCGCGCTTGCCCGGGGCTGCTGCCGGGGCCAGGTCATCACCCGGGGCACCCCACCGCGCGGAGGGTTGCCGACCAGCAAGCCGGGGCTGTCGCTGGCACTCATGACCTGCGCGAACTATACGCGGCCGCCCACCCCCACCACGAGCGGGTCCAGGCGCTGGGACGGCGTCATGCCGTGCGCTGGGGGCGGATCGCCATCCTCACCATCTGCTCGACCAACTGGGCGAGCCGGTACCCCGGGTCGATCGACAGGGCCCGATCCAGGGCCACCGTGGCGAGCGCGCCGTCACCGAGCCACCACGTGTAGGAGGCCAGGACAGTGAGCACACCGGGGGCCAGATCTGCCGGAGTATGCCGGGCCAGCCAGCACAACCGATCGACCATGACCGCGGAGGCCTCGATGGCGCCCGTGTCGTCCACCGCGTGGGCGGTGAGCACCCCGCCGCATCTGGGCCCGACCTCCTCCTGCAGCTCGCCAGTGCTCTCCGCGGCCGTGACCAGTCGGTCGAAACCGGGCAGGTGCGCCCTGGCGAGCGCGATCAGCTCGGGCTCGAACGCCGTGACTCCCAAGGTGTCCGGGCACAGCCACGCGATCACCAGATCGCGCACGTGAACGTCGAGCAGGGACACCGCCATCCGAGCGGCCGCCGCCGCGGACGTCGGCGCGCCACCGAACCCGGGGTTGGTCACGTCGAGCAGTCGAGCCCAGTCGGCGATCGCGCGGCTGCGCAGCGCCTTGGGCGCGACCATCCGGTCGAGCCGGTCGGCGGCCGCCTTGACCCGCGCGGCCATCGGGCCGCGGGCCCCGATGACCCGCTCGGCCAAGCCGTCTCGCGTGGGAAGCGGGTTGGCGCCGAGGGCGACGAAGTCGGCGATCGCCGGGACATCACTGTCGTGCGGCAGGGGAACGCCCGTCACGGGGTGGCACGAGTCATGGCAGTCGGGAAAGTACACCCGCCCGTCGCGCACCACGAGATGCTCCAGGACGTCGATTCCGCTCTCACGCAAGCCATTCGCCAGCTCGGCGCCAGCACGACGGCCTTGGCCCTCCCGGCTTTCGTAGAGGATCACCACGGCCGACCGGCAGCCGGCCTCGACCAAGTTGTCGATCATGAGGTCGACGGCTTTGCCCGGCGCGTCCGGCTCACTCGGCAGATCGAGCCGTTGGACGACGCCGAGGTGGCGGCCCTGCAGGCCCACGAGCGCCAGAGAGTCCTTGGGATGGTAGCCCAGCTGGTAGGGCAGCACCTTGACCAGATCGATGGGGTCGCTTACCCGGATGGTCGGCATGCGTCGATCGTCAGGGCGGGCGCGTAGCTGCGCCAGGGTCAGGCGGCGCCCTGTGGACGGCGTGACAACCGCTCAGGGGGCTGGGGACAACCCGGGCTCAGCCGACCACGTGCGAGGGCACGGTATGCCGGCCGCGCTCCCAGTGCAGGAAGTCCTCGGTGTCAGTGACCAGAGCCGCAGCCATCCACGCCAGCAGCACCGCGTCGTCCGCCAGCCCGATGACGGCCAGCAGCCCTTCGGGCACCAGGTCGATCGGCGACAGGACGTACAGCAACCCACCGAACAAGGCGAGCAGGTGCCACCGGGTCGTCCCGGCATACTCGCCACGTAGCGTTGCCCCGACCATGCGGGGCACCGCGGCGGCGCGTTCGAGCAGACCCGGCGTGCCGGGGGTGAGCGCGCTTCGCACGGCCATGACCAGCCTGCTCAGAAACACCCATCGGGCCGCGCCCGTTGATCGTGCAGCCATGGGTCCCGTCCATTGTGTCGACACAAGGGCGGGCTGGTCAGCCCGCCACCTGGTCCAACGTGCCGGCCCGGGTGAAGATTCCGGCCCGCGGTCAAGCTGCCCGCGGTGGGAACTCCTCGCGCGCCTGGTCGGCGATCCGCTTGAGCAGGTAGCCGTCCAGCCCCGCACCCAGGGCACCGCCGAGCACGGGGACGATCCGTGCGGCCCGCGTCAGGCCGGTACGCAGCACTCGGGTGACCACGCGGAAGGCCAACGCCTTGTTGACGATCATGACGGCAGGACCCGGCAACCGCCGGGTCATCAGCCGGGTGGTGCGTCCGCCGGGCGCGACGACCCCGGCCCTGCGCAGCAGGTCGTCGGCCTCGGCGCCGACGATGGTCAGCAGCACCGCCGCGCGGACCTGTTCCTGGCTGACGTCGTAGCCACGCACGCAGGCGATCGCCGCCACCATCCTGGTTGCGGTCAGGTAGAACTCGGCAACATTGGCCGGCAGCGCCAAGGGCAGCGTGAACAGCCCGCCGACCCCGGTGACGAAACCGCCTGCCGCCCCGATCCCGACGTGGGTCCGGACGATGTGGTCGATGGCCGCCTCTGGGCTCGACGTCGCGGCGAGCGCCCCACCGGCCACCTGCGCCGCCGACGCCACCGGCCCGCGGCCGTCGATGCCCGCGTCCAGGACCCGCTCGAGCGCCCTGACCACAAGACCGGCAGCGCCTTTGTGGCGCGCCGGGTCGGCCGCCTGGTCGAGGGCACCGAGCTTCACCGCGCCGTTGCGGGTCGCTACCTCGCCGTCCACCGTCGAGTCCATGCTCATGGTCCCTTCGCCGGGGGCCGGCCACGCCTGGCCCGTCGGGGTGAGGCTACCCGCCTGGAGCGAACCGTCAGGGACGTCGGCTTTGATGGGACCGTGGCCGCCGTACTCGTTCCGCTCGTCGTCGTCGGCGAGCGCGCGGCCCTGCTGGCCGGGCCCGGCGAGGACGCCACCGTCGTCGGCGCACTGCGGAACGTCCTGGCCGCGGCCACCGACCTCGAGCATCGGGAGCACCCCCGGTGGGCGGTCGCCAGTGCGGGCACGACTTTGGCGCCGCTCGTCGCCGCTGGCACGCCGATCGCGCGCAGCTGGGACCTCGCCGAGGCGCACCGGCTGCTCTTCGGGGGGTGGCGGGCCGACCCGGCATACCTCTGGGCGTGTCTTCGCGGTCTCGACCCGCAGGGTATGCCGTCCGGCCCGCAGGGCGACCTGTTCGACTTCGCAGCCCGGCCCGGTGGCCCCGACCCCGACCCGAACGGGCCCGTCGACCCCTCGGGCCACTTGCGCGCCGATGCGTTCAGGGCCGACCCGGCGAACACCGACACCCGACTGGTCAGGCTGGCGCACTGGGTCCGGGATGTCGCGATCAGCCAGCACGAGCGGCTCACCGATGTCGGGCCGAAGGCAGTCTCGACCGCGATCTCGGAGTCCGCCGCGGCGATCCTGTGCCTCGAGCTGGAACGCGACGGGCTGCCCGTTGATCGGGCGGCCGCGGAGCGGCTCATCGCCGATGCCGCCGGCCCGCGGCCAACCGGTCCGGCCGACGCCGAGCGCATCCAACGGGAGCGGGACGCCGCCGTCCTGCGCCACGCCCCGCCGGGCACCGTCACCGACCTGCGCAACCCGGCCCAGGTGCGTGAGCTGCTCACGACCGTGGGCATCGACGTCCCCACCACCCGGGCGTTCGTGCTGGAGCGCTACCGCGGTGTGTCGCCGCTCGTCGACGCGCTGCTGCGATGGCGCAGACAGGAACGGATCGCGACGACGTACGGCTATCGCTGGCTGGATGAGCACGTCGGCGCCGACGGGCGCCTGCGCGGCGCCTGGACCGCCTGCGACGGGGCCGCTGGGCGGATGACCGCCCAGAACGGGCTGCACAACCTGCCTGCATCGCTGCGAGGCGCCGTTGCGGCGGCCCCGGGAGACGTCTTCGTGCGCGCCGACCTCGGACAGATCGAGCCCCGGGTGCTCGCCGTCGTCTCCGGCGACCCGGTGTTCGCGGAGGCGACGCGCTCCGACGACCTCTACGCGCCGGTTGCTGCCCGGTTGGCTGCGCCCCGGCCGGTGGCGAAGGTGGCGGTGCTCGCCGCGATGTACGGTCAGCGCTCGGGCTCAGCGGGACAGGCGCTCGGCGACCTCGAGCGGGCCTACCCAGTCGCCATGGGCCTGCTCGACCGCGCCTACGACGCCGGCGTGCAGCGCAGGACGCTGCGCACTTTTGGCGGCCGGCTCATTCCCTTGGACGTCGCGGCCGACCCGGGCGCGCGGGGGCGGTTTGCCCGCAACGCGCTCATCCAGGGCTCGGCTGCCGAGCTGTTCAAGGCGTGGGCCGCCACGGTCCGGCATACCGTCGCGCCCCTGGGCGGGCAGGTCGTGCTGTGCTTGCACGACGAGCTGCTCGTCCACGTTCCCGAGAGCGCGGCTCACGAGACGGCAGCAGCCGTCACGGCCGCCCTCCATGACAGTGCCCGCCGGTGGGCGGGCACTGATGCGGTGCGCTTCGTCGCTGACGTGTCGGTGATCCGCACGTGGGACGAGGCCAAACCGTAGCTAGCGGGGCTGCTCGTCCCCGCCACCGTCATCGGAGACGTCCTTGAGGAAGGCCTCGAACTCGGCTCCGATCTCCTCAGCCGAGGGCAGCATGGACACATCAGTGGCGAGCAGGCTGGGCCGCTCGCGCCCTTGCATGAACGCGTCGTACTGCTGCTCCAGGGCGGCCACGACCCCGCGCACCTCCTCGGCGTCCTCGAGCTCACGGGCCACCTGGGCGCGGTTGCTCTCGGCGAGCTGCTCGAGGTCGCTGCGGGCCAGGTTGAGCCCGGTCGCCGTCGTCAGGGCGTCGAGCCCGGCGAGTGCGGCGCCGGCATACTCGGCCTGAGCCAGGTAGTGCGGCACGTGGATCGCGAACCCCATGGCGTCGTGCCCGGCTTCCCCGAGCCGCAGCTCGAGCAGGGAGGACAGGCTCCCGGGCACCTGCACCTTGCCGAACGCCGGCTCGTAACCCGCGACCAGGCGCGGGTCGGTGGCATGGCCGGTGAGGCCCAGCGGGCGGGTGTGCGGAACCGCCATGGGTATGCCGTGCACGCTCACCGTGAGCCGCACGTCGAAACGGCCCACCAGCCCGATGATCGCCTGGACAACCCGCTCCCACTGGTAGTCCGGCTCCTCACCAGCGAGCAGCAGGAACGGGCGGCCCGAGCGGTCGACGACCCGGTGCAGCAGCAGTGACGGGTCGGCGTAGGAGACCCACCGGTCACGGTCGAAGAGCATGGCCGGGCGCCGCCCGCGGTAGTCGAGCAGCTGGTCGATGTCGAAGGACGCGACGACGCTGCTCAAGTGGGTGCCCAGCAGGTGGCGAGTCAGCACACCCTGGGTGTGACCGGCGTCGACGAAGCCGCCCAGGGCGACCACGAGCACCGCCGCGTCCGCGCCATCAGGGTCGCCGTCGGCTTGGAAGCGGTAGAGCGCCGTTGGGTCTAGCACAGGTCCGGCCTTTCTGGGACGTTGGTCACTGGTCCAACGTGCGAGCCTGGTCGCGCATTCCTTGGAGCGCCCGCTCGACCCGTTTGGCCGAGACGGGGTATGCCGTGCCGAGACCTTGGGCGAAGAGCGACACCCGCAGCTCCTCGATCATCCACCCGATGGCCAGCACATCCGCGCGGCCGCGCTCACTTGGACGCAGCGAGTCCAGCAACCCGGCATACCCTCGTTCCACGGCGAGAACCGTGTCGAGGCGGGCGCGGTCGCGCGGCAGGTTCGACGGGGCCTTGTCGAGGCGGTGCTGGACGGCGCGAAGGTAGCGCTGCAGGTCGGGCAGCCGGGCCAGGCCGGTGTCGGCGATGAAGCCCGGCCGCACCAGCTCGGCCAGCTGTGCCCGGACGTCGCTGACCAGGTCCTGAAGCGTCGGAGCGCCCATCGAGTCCAGCCGGCGGACCAGGTCCAGGTGGGTTGCCAGCACCGGCTCGACGAGGCGCACGACGTCGGTGACGCGAGGGGCCGCATGGGTTCGCACGGCCGCCAGCGCCGAGTCGAACTCGGCTCGGCCCCGCGGGACGTGGTGGACGTGTTCGAGGACGATGGCGTCGACCGCGCAGGCGAAGGCATCGGCGAGCAGCGCCGGCACCGACCCGTGCGGGTTGTGGCCGAGGGCGAGTTTCTCGGTGTTGCTGAGCGTGGCGAGCACGTGGCGCCAGGGCGGCGTCGTGCCCAGCAGGAGCAGCCGGCGCACCCCGAGCCGGTGCTCAGCGTCTGCCTCGGCTCGCGAGGGCAGCACGCGCATGGCGACGGAGTCGCCCTCGTCGACGAGCGCCGGATGTCCCCGGACCGGTCGGCCACCGGAGGTCCCGACGTACTCCAGCGCAATACGGTCCACGTCCGCCGGCCAGGTGCGCAGGCCGGTGCGTTCGAAGCTCGCACCCGCCTGCGCCACCTCGCGGCGCACCTGGGGTGCGGCCTGCTCCCGCAGGGCCGCAAGCGACTTGCCACTTGCGACGACGCGACCGGCGTGGTCCTCGACGGAGAAGGTGATCCGAAGGTGTTCGGGCACCCGCTCGATGTCCCAGTCCTGCGGGTCGATGGCCACTCCATGGGTTTGGCGCAGCGTGCTCGCCAGGACCGCGGTGAGCGGGCCGTCCTCGGGGCCGAGGCCGCGCTCGCGCAGGACCCGCAGCGTCGCTGCGGCATGTTCGGGTGCGGGCACGAGACGCCGCCGAAGCGACTTGGGCAGGCTGCGCAGCAGTGCGGCGACGAGCTCTTCGCGCAGCCCGGGCACCTGCCAGTCGAACCCGTCGGGTCGCAGCCGGCCGAGCACGTCGGTGCCGACGTGGACGGTGACCCCGTCAGCTGCCGACCCGGGCTCGAACTGGTAGGTGAGCGGCAGGCGCAGGCCGTCCTGCACCCACTCGTCCGGGTAGTCGCCCGCCGTGAACGTGCCCGCGTCGGCGCGCAGGAGCAGGTCCTCGGTGAAGGTGAGCAGGTCCGGGTTCTGTCGGCGGGCCTGCTTCCACCAGGCGTCGAAGTGCCGGGCCGACACCACAGTCGCGGGCAACAGCTCGTCGTAGAACCGCACGAGCACCTCGTCGGACACGATGAGGTCGCGCCGTCTGCGGCGCGCTTCCAGCGCGCCCAGCCGCGCCAGCAAGGCCGCGTTGTCGTGAAAGAACCCATGGCGGGTGGTCCAGTCGCCCTCGACGAGGGCGTGGCGGATGAACAGCTCACGGGACAGCGTCGGGTCGACCCGCCCGTAGGGGACCGTGCGTCCGGCGACGAGCGGTATGCCGTAGAGGCTCACCCGCTCGGTCGCCACGACGCTACCGCGCCGCGCGGACCACCTCGGCTCGGAGTACTGACGCTGGACCAGGTGCTCGCCCAGCTGCTCGGCCCACGCCGGGTCGATCCGGGCGACGGTCCGTGCCCACATCCGCGACGTCTCCACCAGCTCGCCGGCCATGACGAACTGGGGCCTGCGACGCAACAGCGCCGAGCCCGGCGCGATCGAGAAGCGGGCCCCTCGAGCCCCGAGGTAGTCGCGCCTGCGCTCGTCCCAGGCTCCCACCTGGCTGAGCAGACCCGACAACAGCGCCTGGTGGACCGCGTCGTGGTCGGCCGGGCCGTGCTGCTGCCGCCTGCTCACGTCGAACCCGCCCAGCCGGGCGGCCTGGCGCAGCTGGGTCACCAGGTCCTGCCACTCGCGCACCCGCAGGTAGTGCAGGTACTCCTCGCGGCACATCCGCCGGAAGGCGCTGCTCGAGCGCTCCCGCTGTTGCTCGCGAAGGTAGCCCCACAAGTTCAGGTAGGCAACGAAGTCGGAGTGTTCGTCGGCGAAGCGGCGATGTGCCGCAGCGGCCAGCTCCGTGCGGTCGGCCGGCCGCTCCCGCGGATCCTGGATGGACAGCGCCGCGACGACGACCAGCACCTCGCGCAGGCACCCGAGCCGCCCGGCCTCGATGACCATCCGGGCCAGGCGGGGGTCGACCGGCAGCAACGCCATGGTGCGCCCGTATGCCGTGAGCTCGCCGTCGACGAGCGCCCGCAGCTCCTCGAGCAGGGCCACGCCGTCGGCGATCCGGCGACGGTCGGGCGGGTCGACGAAGGGGAAGGCGGCGACGTCGCCGAGCCGAAGAGCGGCCATCTGGAGGAGGACCGAGGCGAGGTTCGTGCGCAGGATCTCGGGTTCGGTGAACTGCGGTCGCTGCGCATAGTCCTGCTGGGAGTAGAGCCGGATGCACACGCCGTCAGCGAGGCGCCCGCATCGTCCGGCGCGCTGCAGCGCGCTGGCCTGCGAGACCGGCTCGATCGGCAGGCGTTGCACCTTGCTTCGTTGGCTGTAGCGGGAGATCCGGGCCGTGCCGGTGTCGATGACGTAGCGGATGCCGGGGACGGTGATCGAGGTCTCGGCGACGTTCGTCGCCAGCACGACCCGCCGTCCGGCGTGCGAGGCGAAGACCCGGTGCTGCTCGGCCGCGGACAGCCGGGCGTACAGCGGGAGGATCTCGGTGTCGGGAAGGCGCATCCCGGCCAGCGCATCGGTCGCGTCCCGGATTTCCCGTTCGCCGGAGAGGAAGACGAGGATGTCGTGCTCGGCGGGTCCGTCATGGCCACTGGATTCGGTCCACAGCTCCTCGACTGCCTCGCAGATACCGGTGACCTGGTCGACCTCGATGGGCTCCTCGGCCTGGCCCGCCGCCCCGGCCGCCGGCTCACGCAGCAGCGGGCGGTAGCGCACCTCGACGGGGTACGTGCGCCCGGACACCTCGATGACCGGCGCCGGCATACCGCCCTCGTCGGCGAAGTGGCGGGCAAAGCGTTCCGGGTCGATCGTCGCGGAAGTGATGACCACCTTGAGGTCCGGACGGCGCGGCAGCAGTGTCTTGAGGTAGCCGAGCAGGAAGTCGATGTTGAGGCTGCGCTCGTGCGCCTCGTCGATGACGATCGTGTCGTAGCGGCGCAGGAAGCGGTCGCGCTGCAGCTCGGCGAGCAGGATGCCGTCGGTCATCACCTTGACCAGCGAGTCGCGGCTGCTGCGGTCGGCGAAGCGCACCTGGTAGCCGACGACCCCGCCGAGGTCGGTGCCAAGCTCCTGCGCGATGCGCTCGGCGACGGCCCGGGCCGCGATCCGGCGCGGCTGGGTATGCCCGATCGTGCCGGCGACGCCGCGCCCGACCTCGAGGCAGATCTTGGGGATCTGCGTGGTCTTGCCCGACCCGGTCTCTCCCGCGACAACGATGACCTGGTGCCGGCGGATGGCGTCGGCGATGTCCTGGCGCCGCGCCGAGATCGGCAGCTCCCCGGGGTAGCTGATCGGCGGCACCAGCGCGCGGCGACGCTCGGCATGTGCGCGAGCGGAGCCTAACGGTTGCTTCCCGGCCGTGGAAGCAACCCTTCGGCTCCGCTCACGGGGGGACATGCCCCTATCGTGCCGCGGCGAACCCCTGTTCGAGGTCAGCCAGGATGTCGTCGATGTGCTCGATGCCCACGGCCAGGCGCACCAGCCCCGGCGTGACCCCGGCGGCGAGCCGGTCGGCGTCCGGCCCTTGAGAGTGCGTCGTCGACGCCGGGTGGATGACCAGCGAGCGCACGTCGCCGATGTTGGCGACATGACTGTGCAGGGTCAGGGCTTCGACAAAGCGCCGCCCCGCCTCCAGGCCACCGGCGATCTCGAAGGCGAGGACGCCGCCCGACCCGAGCGGGCAGTACTTCTGGGCCAGCTTGTAGCCCGGGCTGTCCGGCAGCGACGCCCAGAGCACCGAGTCGACCTGCTCGTGACCCTGCAGGTAAGCGGCCACCTGGTGCGTGTTGGCCAGATGGCGCTCGATGCGCAGGCTGAGGGTCTCGATGCCCTGCCCGATAAGGAAGGCGTTGAACGGTGAGATCGCCGGCCCGAGGTCACGCAGCAGCTGGACCCGGGCCTTGAGGATAAAGGCGAGGTTGGCGCCCAGCGGCGAGCCGACCCCGAGGTCCCGCGCGAAGACCAGCCCGTGGTAGCTCTCCTCGGGCGTGTTGTATGCCGGCCACTTCGCCGGGTCGGCTCCGAAGTCGAACCGGCCGGCGTCGACGATGACGCCGCCGATCGACGTTCCGTGGCCGCCGAGGTACTTCGTCGCGGAGTGCACGACGATGTCGGCGCCCCAGTCGATCGGCCGAGTGACGAACGGCGTCGCGACCGTGTTGTCGACGACGAGCGGCACGCCGACCGAGTGGGCCAGGTCGGCGACCGCCTCGATGTCGAGGATCTCGACTTTCGGATTGGCGATCGTCTCGCCGAAGAGCAGCTTGGTGTTGGGCTTGATGGCGGCCTGCCAGGACCCCAGGTCGGTCGGGTCCTCGATGAAGGACACCTCGATGCCGAACTTCGGCAGGGTGTACTTGAGCAGGTTGTACGTGCCGCCGTAGAGGCTCGGCGAGGCGACCACGTGGTCGCCAGCCTCGGCGAGGTTGAGGATCGTCAGGGTCTCGGCGGCCTGGCCCGACGAGACCAGCAGCGCGCCCACTCCGCCCTCAAGCGAGGCCACCCGCTGCTCGATGACGTCCTGCGTCGGATTCATGATGCGGGTATAGATGTTGCCGAACTCGCTGAGCGCGAACAGGTTTGCGGCGTGCTCGGTGTCCCTGAAGACGTACGACGTCGTCTGGTAGATCGGCAGCGCGCGTGCCCCGGTCGCGCTGTCCGGAGCCTGCCCGGCGTGGATCTGGCGGGTCTCGAAACCCCACTCGGTTGCGGTCATCCCTCGTTCCTCCCGTGTTGTCTGGTATGCCGGTTCGCCGTCGCGTCGCGGCGGCGAGCCTCGTTCGGCTGTGCGGGAGCCTGGCGACTCCGCGCTTGCCCAGTCCAGCGGTCCTGGGCCTGGTCCTCACCCGGGGCACCCCACCGCGGAGCTGTGACAGAGGGTTGCCGGTCAGCCAGCCGGGGCTTGACGCTGACACTCATGACCTGGCGTGACGCTAGGACGCCGGCCAGGGCGCCCGCAGGTGTGTCTCTGATGCTGGACACGGATTCGGGAACAATGACGCCATGACCTACCGAGCCGACGAGTACCGCGCCCGCGGGGAGCGCTACGACGACATGCTGTACCGCCGATGCGGGCGCAGCGGTCTCGAGCTGCCGGTGGTGTCGCTCGGGCTGTGGCACAACTTCGGCGACGACGTCCCGCTCGAGCGCCAGCAAGCCCTGCTGCGGCGTGCCTTCGACCTCGGCATCACCCACTTCGACCTCGCCAACAACTACGGGCCACCGTACGGGTCGGCCGAACGCAACTTCGGCGCGATCTTCGCCCGGGACTTCCGCCCGTACCGGGACGAGCTGGTCCTGTCGACCAAGGCCGGGTATGACATGTGGCCCGGCCCGTACGGCCAGGGCGGTGGCTCGCGCAAGTACCTGCTCGCGTCCCTGGACCAGTCCCTTGCCCGGATGGGTGTCGACTACGTCGACATCTTCTACAGCCACCGCTTCGACCCCTCCACCCCGCTGGAGGAGACCATGGGGGCCCTGGACAGTGCGGTGCGTCAGGGCAAGGCGCTGTATGCCGGCATCTCCTCCTACTCGGCGCAGCGCTCCCGCGAGGCGCTGGCGCTGCTGCACGAGCTCGGCACGCCGCTGCTGATCCACCAGCCGTCCTACTCGCTGCTCAACCGGTGGATCGAAGCCGAGCTGCTCGATGTCCTCGGCGAGACCGGCACCGGATGCATCGCCTTCTCGCCGCTCGCCCAGGGCATGCTCACCGACAAGTACCTGAGCGGCATACCGGCCGGTTCGCGTGCCGCGCAAGGCAAGTCGCTCGACCCGCAGCTCATCGGCGACGCCGCCCTGGCCAGCATCCGCAACCTGAACCAGATCGCCGAGCGCCGTGGGCAGACCCTGGCTCAGCTGGCACTGGCTTGGGCGCTGCGCGACACCCGCGTCACCTCGGTGCTCATCGGCGCCTCCAGCGTCGCCCAGCTGGAGAACAGCCTCGCCGCGACGGCGAGACTGGACTTCACGGTCGAGGAGCTAGGCGACATCGACCGGTATGCCGTCGACGCGGGCATCAACCTGTGGGCCGCCTCCTCAGAAGGGTGAGCGAGCGGCTCAGACGCTCAGGTGCGGGCGGATCGGGCGCTCGCCCTCGTCGTACACCAGCTCGGGGCGCCCGACGATGAGCGGGTCGGCCGTGCCGACCACGGCTTCGTCCTTGCCGGGGTAGTCCAGGCTGGCGAGCAGCACCCGCATCGCCTCCAGGCGCGCCCGCTTCTTGTCGTTGGACTTGATGACCGTCCACGGGGCTTCCTCGCTGTCGGTGTAGAAGAACATGGCCTCCTTGGCCTGGGTGTAGTCGTCCCACTTGTCCAGGCTCGCCAGGTCGGTCGGCGAGAGCTTCCACTGGCGCACCGGGTCGATCTTGCGCCGTTCGAAGCGGCGGATCTGCTCGGCCCGACCGACCGAGAACCACAGTTTGACCATGTGCATGCCGGAGCCGATGAGCATTCTCTCGAAGGCGGGGCACTGGCGCAGGAACTCCAGGTACTCCCCAGGGGTGCAGAAGCCCATCACCCGTTCGACGCCGGCCCGGTTGTACCAGGAGCGGTCCATCAGGACGATCTCGCCCGCAGCCGGCATGTGCACGGCATACCGCTGGAAGTACCACTGGGTGGACTCGCGCTCGGTCGGCTTCTCCAGCGCGACCACCCGGGCGCCCCGCGGGTTGAGATGCTCGGTGAACCGTTTGATGGCCCCGCCCTTGCCCGCGGCGTCACGGCCCTCGAAGACGACGACGACCTTCAGGCCGGAGGCCTTGACATGTTTCTGCAGCTTGAGCAGCTCGATCTGCAGCAGCCGCTTGGTCGCTTCGTACTCGCGGACCTTGAGCTTGCGCTCGTAGGGGTAGTTGTGCCGCCAGGCGACCGGATCGGGGTCCGGCGGCTCGGCATGGGTGTAGCGCGGCTCGGCACCGTCGCCGTGCTGCTCGGCGAGCACGTGGTTGCGCAGCTCTTCGAGGGCCTCGTCGGTCGGGGTGAAGGTCGACGTGGAGTAGGTGAACACCGAGTCGGCGAGCAGGTCGGCATCCGAAGCGTTGGCGGGTCCGGGGGCCGCGGCCGCGTCGGAGCCGTCCGCTCCGCGCTCGTTGCCAGGCACATCGGGCTGCCGTGAGTCCTGCGCTGAGGCGATACGCGTGCCGTTGTCGGGGGTGCGACGCTGAGGGGGCATCACTGACCTCTCATGAAACCGTGTTCCCCGGCATGGTAATGCGCGTGCTCGGCTGGCCGCATGGGCAGTGGGGGCAACGTGAGGCCAGGCGCGCAGAATGCGGGCCGGTGTCTGCCGGTCCCGAAGGGAGCCGTTACCACGCTGGAGCGTTGCAGCGACTCCTTTCGACGGGCCTTTGGCCCGGCGGTGTGATATGCGACGCCCACGCCGGTGCCGACTGACGTAAATGCGATATCGTTTTGATGTCACCAAGTGGCGAGGAACAGTGGAGGACCCCATGAGCACCACCCCGAGCAGCACCCTGGACGAAACCCAGGACCCGATCAAGCAACCTCCAGCGAGGACGCCAGTGGGTCACGCCGGCACCCGGGTGACCATCACCGAGCGTCCGGCCTTCTCGGCCAACGGCTTCCTCGCGGCCCTGGTCGGGCTCGGCGCCCTGGCCGGCGCCGTTTATCTGCTCATCACAAACTGGGCGATCCTCACCAGCCCGTCGCACAGCAACGTGGCGCTCAGCTGGGCCGTCGTGCTCGTGCTGGTGGGGGCCACGATCCTTTCGGCCATCGTCGTCGTGCAGCCGGGGCAGACCAAGGTGGTCCAGTTCTTCGGCCGCTACGTCGGAACCACCCGCCGCACCGGGCTCACCATGGTCGTCCCATTGGCAACCAGGCGGCAGGTCTCCGTGCGGGTGAACAACTTCGAGACAAATGCCCTCAAGGTCAACGACGCCGACGGCAACCCCGTCGACATCGCGGCCATCGTTGTGTGGCAGGTGGCGGATACCGCCAAAGCACGGTTCGCCGTCGAGAACTACCACGACTTCGTCAAGGTCCAGTCGGAGGCGGCGCTGCGGCACGTGGCCACCAGTCACCCCTACGACGACCCGGACGGGCACGGAGAGTCCCTGCGCGGGTCGACCGACATCGTCTCGGAGGAGCTGGCTCGCGAGGTCGCCGAACGGGTCCAGGTCGCCGGCCTCGAGATCGTCGAGGTGCGCATCAGCCACTTGGCTTACGCCCCGGAGATCGCGCAGGCCATGCTGCAGCGCCAACAGGCGTCGGCCATCATCGCCGCCCGGTCCAAGATCGTCGACGGGGCGGTGGGCATGGTCGAGATGGCACTGACGCGACTGGAAGCCGACTCCATCGTCGAGCTCGACGACGAGCGCAAGGCCAGCATGGTGTCCAACTTGCTCGTGGTCCTGTGCAGCGAAGCCAAGGCGTCGCCGGTCATCAACGCAGGCAGCCTGTACGCCTGACGTGGGCGAGGGACTGAGCGAGCGCGCCCGCCGACCCAAGGCCGAGCGCCACGCCGTCCTGCTGCGGCTCGACCCTGCCGTCCACGAGGCGCTGGCCAAGTGGGCGGCCGACGAGCTGCGCAGCGTCAACGCCCAGGTGGAGATGATCCTGCGGCGGGCGCTGGCTCAGGCCGGGCGCCACCCGGCCGGCGCCGGCCCGCTGCCGCGGCGAGGCCGCCCGCCCAAGGACTGACCTGCTCAGGCTGAGGCTGACTCAGCGGCTTCGGCCGGGAAGTCCGGCAGCCGCCAGATGCCTCGCGGGGTGGCCACGGCAACCGCGACGAGGCGGATGCCGTACTCACGGCATACCTCGACAGCGCCTTGGTGCCATCGCCGATCGGAGTCCGTGACCCCGGAGCGCCCATCACGAGCCACAGCCAGCACGATGCCGCCGTCGTCAATGGTGTTGGCGACGATGCGAGCGAAGGGCTCGATGACCTCCCGCGGATCGGGCGGTGCGGACTTCTCGAAGTCCGTGATGGCGCAGGGCTGGAGCAGCCGGTCGGTCGGGCCGCAGAGCAGCACGTATGCCGCGCCATCGACGCGATCACGGTTGGTGACGATGAGATCGATGACGTCGGCGAAGATCGCCTCGTCGGTCAGTGGTCGGGTGGCCCAGTCGCGGGGCAGGTCTTTGAAGGACATGCCGCACAGCGTGCCCGAGCCGCTTCGCGCGCCGCAGAAGTTGTCCACAGGGCACGGCGCTGCCGGTCAGTGCTGCGGGTCAGTCCGGCTGCGCTCGCGCCCGAAGCGTTGCGTCCAGGCCCTCGAGCAGCTCACGCAACGAGTCGACGACGAGCGCAGCACCGGCCTGCGGCCAGCACCACCCGGAACCCCCGTCAGGCTGTGGCCCGGCACCGGCACCGCGCGTTGCCGACCTGCCGAGCCGGAGGCGATCGCCTACATTGCGTAGGTGCCTGACCAAGTCAGCGGCGATCCGCCCCTGGATCCTCGCATCGTGGCGGCCGTTGTCGACGTCTTCGTCTACGTGGTCGTGCTCAACCTCTTCGTGGAGTACTTCCCCAGAGTGCTGAGCGAGACCTTCACCCTGTCGCTGTTGACAGCCGTGCTGCTCAAGGGGGTTCTGGAGCTCGTCGTGGCCGTCAAGAACCGGATCAAGGGGCGCTTCCGGCGAGCGTCCACCGGGGCCGGCAAAGCCGCGGCCGGCGTTGCGCTGTGGCTGGTCCTGGTCGGCAGCAAGTTCCTCGTGCTCGAGGCGGTCGATCTGGTGTTCGGTGACCGGGTCAGCCTCGGCGGGTTCGTGCCGGTGACCCTCTTGATCCTCACGCTGCTGCTGTCACGCGCGACTGTGCGCCGCCTGCTGTGGCGCGCCGAATCAGCTGCCGCGAGTCCGGTCTGACCCCGCCGCACTACGGAATACCTTGCACGTCCTCACCGCCGAAGCCGACGTCGAAGCCTGGTCCGCCACGAAGGAAATCGAACCCGCCGCCCCCGTCGAGATTGTCGTTGCCCTCATTGCCGAAGAGCACGTCGTCACCGTCGCCGCCGAGGGCTAGGTCGTTGCCGGCCTGCCCGAGTACCTGGTCGTTTCCAGGCCCGCCGTCGAGAGTGTCGTCTCCGGCTTGGCCGAAGAGCAGGTCGTTGCCAGGTCCGCCGACGACGTGCTCGTTCCCGTCGTTGCCTTCCAAGCGGTCGTCCCCCTCGCCACCATCGAGCCGGACTGTGGTCAGCAGCCCCAGACCGACGCCGACACCGAGCACGTCGTTGGCACCGCCGCCGATGACTTCGGTCGTCTCGGCAGAGGTGTCCAGGCTGAACACGCCCGGACTGCTGACCGAAACCCGTCCGGCGGGCGCTGCGGTCACCAGCACCGTGTCCGGTGCGTTGCCGGTCTGCACGGACACCAGGTCGGCATCGGGGCCGCCGTCGAGCCGGTCGTCACCGTCCCCGGCGTTCCACTGCAAGGTGTCGTCGCCGAGCTCGCCGAGGACCTGGTCGGCGCCCGGTCCCCCGCTGAGCGTGTCGTTGTCCGAGCCGCCTTGGAGAAGGTCGTTTCCGCGGTCCCCCAGCAGGATGTCGTTGCCCTCCAACCCGAGCAGCTCGTCGTCGCTGTCCCCGCCGAGCAGTAGGTCTGTGCCGGGGCCGCCGACCAGACGCAGCCGGGTGCGCCCGGCCAGACCGCCAGAGCCGAGGATCCGGTCGTCTCCGGTGCCGCCCAGCACCTGCGTGGTCTCCGCGGCCGCGTCGAGGTCAAACCCTGAGCCGTCCACCCGCACTCGCCCGGCGGTGCCCGAAGGCGAGATGGTGATGGTGTCGCCCAGCGCGCCGCCGCTGGCCTGCACGACGTCGACGTCCGGCCCACCATCCATGCGGTCGGAGTCGTCTTCACTTCGGGCGACCAGCTTGTCGTTGCCGGCGTCACCGCGCAGGTCGTCGTTGCCGTCCTCGCCCTGCAGCTCGTCGTCGCCGTCGCCGCCGAAGAGCGCGTCGGTGTTCCCACGACCGAAGAGCAGGTCCTTGCCGGCTTCGCCGAAGATCTGGTCGGCGCCCGAACCGCCAGTGAGGACGTCGTTGCCGGACTGGCCGAACAGCAAGGCGCGCGGCATCGCGCCCTGGGACTCGTCGATGCGGATCGAGTCGTTCCCGCCAAGGCCGAAGGCCGAGATGGACGTCGTGTTGGCCACGGTCGGCGTGCCGCCGCTGACCCCGACGGCCCCGTTGTTGACGAGGATCGCCCCGGCCGCCGTCCGGCCGATGGCGATGACGTTGTCGGAGTTGTCGCCGATGACCGTCAGGACGCCGGAGAGCGGGCTGAACGTGGCGACGGTGGCGGCGGCGGCTGGTTCGGCGGGCAGGACCAACGTCAAGGCGCCAGTGAGGATGCCGAGCGGCACCAGCGCGGTTCGCCGGACCACGCAGCGGGATGCCAGGGACATGCGTAAGCCTCCAGAGATGGACGGAGACTTCAGCATCCGGTCTGACCGGCCCCGGTCACATCGTCAGCACCCCTCAGTTGCGCTCGGTTGCGCCTTAGGTGCGGCTGGCCAGTGCGGCGTGGTCGGTCATGCCAAACGCCCAGCCCGGTCATGCCAAACGCGTCGTATCTGGCGCATTTGGCATGACCGAAGCACGGCTCAGCTGCAGCCGCTCGTGCTGCCGCAGCCCTCGCACACGTAGCAGGAGCCGGCCGGACGCATCTTCGTTCCGCAGGTCAGGCAGATCGGGGCGTCGGCAGCCTTGCCCTGGAAAGTGGCGAGCAAGTCCTGCGACGAGTGCACGTCACGGCCGACTTCGCGCGCCGAGGCTGCGCCAGCCCCGGACTGGACTTCGGCCGGCTTCGTGACCGCC
>JBIOUP010000062.1:0-2253 GCA_044867305.1 Dermatophilaceae bacterium | reverse complement strand
GTCGAAGTTCATCCACTCGGACTCGACCTCGGGCCCTTCGGCGACCTCCCAGCCCATGGCGACGAAGACGTCGACGAGCCGCTGCGCCGTGAGCTCGACGGGGTGGCGTGCCCCGGTCGGGTGACGGCCGGTCGGCATGGTGACGTCGACGGTCTCCTCGACCAGGATGCGTTCGTCCTGCTCGGCCTCAAGCTCGGCCTGGCGCGCAGCCAGGGCTGCGTCGATCGCGGCCTTTGCCGCGCCTACCCGTTTGCCCGCGTCGGCCCTCCCGCTGGGCGGCAGCGCTGCGATCTCACGACGTGCGGTCGCGACCGCGCCCTTGTCGACGTGCAGGAGACGGGCGCTCTTGAGCGACTCGAGCGTGCTGGCTTCGGCGAACGCCGCAATCGCCGCGTCGACGGCGCCCTGCAGAGCGGCCGGGTCGAGGGCGGCGACCTCGACGGGGTCGTAGTCAGTGTTGGGTCCAGACATGGCGCGTTCCATCCTGCGGCTCGGCCTTCGCCGACGGCTCGCCGCCAGAGTCTATGGGGCGAGCCCGGCGGGCTGCCGCCGGGTTTGCTCAGGAGCGCGGCGCCAACGCCTCGGCGTCGCGACGAAGCTGCTCGGGCTCGCCGGCCGGGATGCTGAACTGCAGCTCGGCACCACCGGAGGGCGCGGCGAGCGCCACGATCCGGCCGCCGTGCGCCTCGACCAAGGCCCGGACCACGTAAAGGCCGAGGCCGGTGTTCCCCGCTCCCCTGCTGTGCCAGAACCGCGAGAAGATCACCGCTCGCTGCCGCTCCGGTATGCCGGCTCCCTCGTCGGTCACGCTGACCACGACCGCAGGACGGTCGTCGGGATCCAGCCCCATGCCCATGTCGACCCTGCCACCGCGGACGGTCACGGTTACCTGACCGTCGCCGTGCTTGAGCGCGTTGTCCAACAGGTTGACAACGATCTGGTCCAGCCGGTCGGGATCGGCCCAGATCGGCGGGATGGGGCGTTTGGCCTTGACGATGATGCGCTCCTCGGTGTGCCCCAACGCGTCCATACGCCGACGGTGCCGCTCGACGATCGGGTCGAGGTGCACCAGCTCCCGACGCAGGTTGAGCCGGCCGGAGTCGATCCGGGACACGTCGAGCAGGTCGGCGATGAGGCGGGTGACCCGCTCGGCGTCGGCCTCGATCGTCTCGATGATGAAGCGCTTCTGCTCGTCGCTGAAGCGGTCCCAGTGCTTGAGGACGGTGCTGGAGAAACCCTTGACCGAGGTCAGCGGAGAGCGCAGCTCATGGGCCAGGGTCGAGATGAGCGCAGCGTGGTCCTGCTCGGTGCGCTGACGGGCCAGGGCGTCGCGGAACGCCATGACGACCCGATGGACCGGGGCGCCGCGTCCGCGGCGGATATAGCGCGCAGTGACGAGGACCTCGACGCCCTTCTCCGTCCAGAGCAGCTTCTCGCGGTGCCCCTTGCGCGTCGCCAGGCCCACCCACGGGTCGGTGAGGTCCCACCAGTTGTTGCCGTCGCTGTCGGTGAGCGGCATGCCCTCCCGCACCGGGTAACCGACGAGGCACTCGCGTGGCAACTGCAGGATGTCCTCCGCCCGCCGGTTGGCGAACCGGATGACCTGGTGCTCGTCCACGACGACGAGGCCGTCCGGCAGCATCTCGGAGACGGCCTGGACGCTGTCCATGGGCATCCCACCGCCGCGGGGAGGCGCCCCCGCGAGCGTTCCCGGGCTGCCTGTGGCGGAGAGCGACATTGCTCCAGCGTAGCGACGCCGCCGCAGCCCGACGACCGCTACGGGCGTGCCCGCTCGCGATGCGCGGCCGAGGCGTAGAGGCAGATGGTCGCCGCCATGGCCAGGTTCAGCGACTCGGCCGAGCCGTAGATCGGCACCCGGACCGTCTGGTCACAGAGCGCTCGTACGTCGGCGCTCATGCCCCACGCCTCGTTGCCGAAGACCCAGGCGTGCGGACGGTCGAGATCGACCTCCGAAAGCCGTCGCTCACCGCGGCCGTCGGCAGCCAGCACCGCCAGGCCAGCCGCCCGAAGCGCATCGAGCACAACGGATGTCGGTATGCCGGTGACAACCGGCACGTGGAAGATGGAGCCGGCGCTGGAGCGCACGGCCTTCGGGCTCCACAGGTCGACGCTCTCGGTGCTCACGACGACCAGGTCGGCTCCAGCTGCGTCGGCCCCACGCACGACCGTGCCGGCGTTGCCCGGGTCGCGCACCTGGCTCAGCACGCACACCAGCCGAGGCGGCCCCGCGAG
>JBIOUP010000061.1:0-7496 GCA_044867305.1 Dermatophilaceae bacterium | reverse complement strand
CCGAAATACTTTCCAGACGGTAGAGATGCCTCTCCGTCTCGTATCCGGTATTAGCTCCGGTTTCCCGGGGTTATCCCAGAGTCTGGGGCAGGTTACTCACGTGTTACTCACCCGTTCGCCACTGATCGGAGGGGCAAGCCCCTCGTCACCGTTCGACTTGCATGTGTTAAGCACGCCGCCAGCGTTCGTCCTGAGCCAGGATCAAACTCTCCGTTGATGATGTGCTCCACCAGCCGAACGGCTGGCGGAAACAGTTACCCACGAAGGGTTGTTTCACTGGCTGAGCAAGAACGACTAGCAAGTAGTCATTCATTGTCAACCAAAAGGTTTCGTTCGAGAGCGTCCGTCGGCATCAGCCAAGGAACTACCCCTCGAGACGAGGTTTCGGCATCGATTTTTGGCACGCTGTTGAGTTCTCAAGGTTCGGGCGCACACCACAACCAGGTTCTTTCGAATCGGTTTTGGGGCAACTACTCAAGTTTACCCGCGTCCTTCTTGGCCGTCAAACCCGCTCGGCCGCTCCTAGGCGTCCGAGCCGCGGGTCCAGCGCGCTTGGCTGTCTGCGGGATGCAAAGTGTAGCACTGCCCTTGCACCTCCAGCCCACCTCGAGCGACCCAGGTCACGTCGGGTCAGTCAGCCGACGCGACGGACCGCTGCTTGAGCCTTGCGCCCGCGACGCAGCAGGGCCACCCGCCCGTGCAGGAAGTCCTGCTCGGCCAGCACCGCATCGTGGTCCGCGACCTTGAGCTTGTTCAGTGAGACGCCACCCTCCCCGATCACCCGGCGAGCAGCGTTGCGGCTGTCGACCAGCCCGGTCGCCACGAGCGCCTCGACGAGCGACGTCCCTGCCGGCAGGTCCGCGCCGGGCAGCTCGGCCGCAGCATCGGCAAGGGTGCGCGCGTCGAGCGCGCCCAGGTCGCCGCTGCCGAAGATGGCCTCGGAGGCAGCCTTCGCGGCGACCATGGCGGACTCACCGTGCACGAGTGCCGTCACCTCGGCGGCCAACCGCCGCTGGGCCAGGCGCCGGGCCGGTGCTCTCGCCGTGTCCTGCTCCAGCTCGGCGATCACGTCGCGGCTGAGATCGGTGAACACCTTGAGCAGCATGACCACGGACACGTCCTCGACGCCCAGCCAGTACTGGTAGAAGGCGTAGGGACTGGTCATGTCGGCAGAGAGCCACACCGCGTTACCGGCGGACTTGCCGAACTTCTCCCCGGATGCGTCGGTGAGCAGTGGCGTCGTCCACGCATGCACCGTGGCGCCTTCGACCCGGTGGATGAAGTCGACACCAGCCGTGAGGTTGCCCCACTGGTCCTGCCCGCCGGTCTGCAGCGTGCAGCCGTAGCGGCGGTACAGCTCGAGGTAGTCCAGCGCCTGCAGGATCTGGTAGCTGAACTCGGTGTAGGAGATCCCCTCCAGGCTCTCCAACCTCGCCGCGACCGCCTCCTTGCGGATCATGTGGTTGACCCGGAAGTGCTTGCCGATGTCGCGGAGGAAGTCCAGCGCCGACACCGGCTCGGTCCAGTCGAGGTTGTTGACCGTGGTCGCGGGGTTGGGTCCGTCGAAGTCCAAGAAGGGCCGCACCTGCTGGCCGATGCGCGCCACCCATTCGGCGGTTTGCTCTTTGGTCTTGAGCGCTCGCTCCGAGCTGGGGCGCGGGTCGCCGATCAGGCCGGTGGATCCGCCCACGACCGCGATGACGCGATGCCCCCCGCGCTGCAGGTGGCGCAGCAGCACGAGCTGGACGAGGTTGCCGAAGTGCAGCGACGGGGCCGTCGGGTCGAAGCCGCAGTACACCGTGACCGGTCCTTCCGCGAGGCTTCGGCGCAACGCGGCCTCGTCGGTGGTCAGCGCCACCAGTCCGCGCCACCTCAGCTCATCGAAGAGCTCGCTCACAGTCGGGTACTTTCGCTCGGCCTTGCCTCAGGAGGACAGCCTGCCGTATCGCCGCGTGCCGGCTCGACCGGGTTACCCGGATCGTGTCACTGGGAGGTCACGGCCGGCGCCGCCGGAGCACCCCGGGGCGGTAGGTCGAGACGGTCGGTTCGGCATCGATCCAGAACCGCCAGGGGTATGCCGCGGGGTCGCCGCCGGGCCCGCGCACGCCCACGCGTGGCCCGGTCCGCAGCACCGCCGGGTCGTGGGCTCCTTCGGGCGCGCGAACGAGAAGGTCGATGCCGGCTCGTGGACCCCGTCCGTCGGTGCTGCTCGGCGGGACCAGGGGGCGGCAGAAGTCCAGACCGGTGTGCTGGCCCTCGAGTGCCAGGGTCGTGGCCAGCCGGGCCGGACCTCGGCACCAGTCTCGTGGAGCCACGCCCGGACGACGCCGGGCGGCGAGGTCGGTGCCGGCGACCACCTCCCCGGCCCGGACGAGAACCGCCTGAGCGGCCCCTTCGGGCCCGGTGACCAGGCAGAGCAGCCAGTGCATGCCGTAGGTGAAGTAGACATACGTTTGTCCCGGCGGCCCGAACATCGGCGCCGTGCGTGGCGTTTCGCCGCGGTACGCGTGCGACCCGGGGTCGTGCAGGTACCCGGCATACGCCTCGGTCTCGGTGATCCGCACCCGCACGCCCTCGTGTTCGATGGTGCACCCGAGCAGCGCCGGTGCCACGGTCAGCACATCTCGTGCGAAGAAGTCGCGCGGCAGCCGGACGGACACTCAGCCCTGCTCTGTGCCGGCCCAGTGCCGGCCGGCGGAGACGGCGTCCTTCGCCGCTGCGAGCTGCTCGCGCACCCGGTCGGGCGCGGTCCCACCGGTGCGGTCACGGGAGGTCAGCGACCCTTGGACGCTGAGGACCTCACGCACACCGTGGCCGAGGTGCTGGCTGATGGCGGCGAGGTCGGCGTCGGTGAGGTCCCAGAGCTCGATGCCGCGCGCTTCGCTCACGCGCACGCATTCCCCTGCCACCTCGTGCGCCACCCGGAACGGCACACCTGCCCGTACCAGCCACTCCGCGACATCGGTGGCCAGGGCGAACCCCTGGCCCGCGAGCGACTCAAGCCGCTCGGCGTGGAAGGTCAGGGTGCGAACCATCCCGGCGAAGGCCGGCAGCAGCACCGAAAGGGTATCCACGGCATCGAAGACCGCCTCCTTGTCCTCTTGCAGGTCGCGGTTGTAGGCGAGCGGCAAGCCCTTGAGGGTCGTGAGCAGTCCGGCAAGGTCGCCGACAACCCGACCGGCCTTGCCGCGGGCGAGCTCGGCGACGTCGGGGTTCTTCTTCTGCGGCATGATGCTCGAACCGGTGGCGAAGGCGTCGTCGAGGGTGACGTAGGAGAACTCCTTCGTGGACCAGAGGACCACCTCCTCGGCGATCCGGGAGACGTCGACGGCGGTCATGGCCAGCACGAAGAGCAGCTCGGCGGCGAAGTCGCGGGAAGCGGTGGCGTCCATGGAGTTCTCCGCGGGGCGGGTGAAGCCGAGGTCGGCCGCCACGGCGGCGGGGTCCAGTCCGAGCGAGGACCCCGCGAGCGCACCGGAGCCGTACGGCGAGACGTCCGTGCGGCGGTCCCAGTCGCGCAGCCGCTCCACATCGCGCAGCAGCGGCCAGGCATGGGCGAGCAGATGGTGGGACAGCAGCACCGGCTGGGCGTGCTGCAGGTGGGTGCGCCCCGGCATGGCCACACCGAAATGGCGCTCGGCCTGCGCGACCAGCGCATCGACGACGTCGAGCATCAACCCGGCCAGCTGCCGGGCTGCGTCCCGCAGGTACATGCGCAGAAGCGTGGCGATCTGGTCGTTGCGGCTGCGCCCGGCCCGCAGCCGGCCCCCGAGGTCGGCTCCGGCGCGCTGCAACAGGCCGCGCTCCAGAGCGGTGTGCACGTCCTCGTCTTCGGGCGCAGGCGCGAACGCGCCGGAGGCGACGTCGGAGTCCAGCCGGTGCAGCGCGTCGAGCATGGCGTCCAGCTCGGCCTGCGTGAGCAGGCCGGCGCGGGCCAACACGCGGGCGTGGGCCAGCGACCCGGCGATGTCGTAGCGCGCCAGCCGCCAGTCGAAGTGCGTGCTGCGAGACAGCTGTTGCAGGGCTTGGTCGGGCCCGACGGCGAACCGCCCACCCCACAGGCTGACCGCTCGCCCCTGGTCCGGTGATGGCCCAGTCATCGGGTCGCGCCGGTCATACCGAGCAGGTCGCGGGCGAGCCGCCTCGCGCTGGCAGCGCCGGTCGCGATCACGAGGATCGTGTCGTCTCCCGCGATCGTGCCGAGCACGTGAGGAAGGCGGGACTGGTCGACGGCCGAGGCGAGGTACTGGGCCGCGCCGGGCGGGGTGCACAGCACGACGAGGTTCTCGGAGACGTCTGCGGTGACGAGCAGCTCTTCGACGGTGTGGTGCAGTCGCGCCGACCCGGACTCGCCGCCCGTGCCCTCGCCGGGCTCGGGGATGGTGTACACGAGCGCCCCGCCACGGCGCACCTTGCCGGCACCCAGCTCCAACAGGTCGCGTGAGAGCGTGGCTTGCGTCACGTCGATGCCGTCGTCGGCGAGCAGCGCGAGCAGCTCTCCCTGGGAGTGGATGGCCCGCTCCTTGAGCAGCTCGCCGACTCGCGCCTGCCGGGCCGTTCTCGAGGTCCCGAGCATCAGCCGGCGCCGTCCAGCAGACCCGGCAACGCGTCGACGAAGCTGTCGAGCTCGAGCGCGTCGATGATCAGCGGCGGAGCGAGCCGGACGGCGTCAGGGGCCACCGCGTTGACGATGAAACCGGCGTCCAGGGCGCGCGCCACGACGGAAGCCGCGACCGGCTCGGCAAGGTGGATAGCCCGCAGGAGGCCTCGTCCGCGAACGCCGGCGATGCGCGGATGGTGCAGCGCGGTGACCCGGTGGGCGAGGCGTGCGCCGACCTCCACCGCATGGGCGCGCAGGCCCTCGCTCTCGATGACGCCGATCGTCGCAAGGCCGGCCGCGCAGGCGAGCGGGTTGCCGCCGAACGTGCTGCCGTGCTGGCCGGCCGTGAGCAGTCCGCTGACCTGCGGCCCAAACGTCAGCAGCGCTCCGATGGGGACGCCGCCGGCCAGACCCTTGGCCATGGTGACCGCGTCGGGGAGCACTCCGCTTTGCTGGTAGGCGAACCAGTCACCGGTGCGGCCCATCCCGCACTGGATCTCGTCGAGGACGAGCAGCGCCTTGGCCTTCGTGGCGAGCTCACGCGCGGCCTGCAGGTATGCCGGGTCGGCCGGATGCACGCCCCCCTCGCCTTGGATTGGCTCGAGCACGATCGCGGCCAGCTCGTCACCTGCCTCACGCACAGCCTGCTCCAGCGCGGGAAGGTCGTTGTAGGGCACGAAGCCGACATCCGGCATGAGCGGCTCGAACGGCTCGCGGTAGGCCGGCTTCCAGGTGAGCGCGAGCGCGCCGGTGGACCGGCCGTGGAAGCCGTTCTCAGCGGCGATGATCCGGGTGCGGCCGGTGCGCCGGGTCAGCTTGACGGCCGCTTCGATCGCCTCGGTGCCGCTGTTGCCGAAGAAGACCGCCGAGCCCGCTGGGGCGCCGGCGATGCGCAGGAGGGTCTCGGCGAGCTCGACCTGCGCCTCGGTGGTGAAGAAGTTCGACACGTGGATCAAGGCAGCGGCCTGCTTGGCTACCGCCTCGACGAGCGCCGGATGGCCGTGACCGAGGGTGTTGACCGCGATTCCGGCGAGCAGGTCGAGGTAGCGCTTGCCGTCGACGTCGACGACGTAGCAGCCACTTCCATGGGAGAGCACCCGCTGCGGAACACCGAAGACGGGCAGCAGTGACCCGGCATACCGGCGCAACCAGGCGGCGCCGTGGACAGCTTCGTTGAGAGACGGACTGAGGCTCATCCGGCGTCCTCTCCGGGCAGCACCATGGTGCCGATTCCCTCGTCGGTGAAGACCTCGAGCAGCAAGGAGTGCGGCTGGCGGCCGTCGATCACGTGCGCTTGGGCGACCCCGCCTTCGACCGCTCGGACGCACGCTTCGACCTTGGGGACCATCCCCTCCTCGACCCGGTGCAACAGCTGACGCGCGTCTGCGAGGGCGATCTGCGACAGCAGCGAGTCGCGGTCGGGCCAGCTGGCGTAGATGCCCTCGACGTCGGTGAGGACGACCAGCTTGTGGGCCTGCAGCGCGACGGCGAGGGCGGCGGCAGCGGTGTCGGCGTTGACGTTGAGGACCTGCCCGTCCTGGTCAAGGTCGGGCGCCACTGTCGAGACAACCGGGATCCGCCCGGCGTCCAGGATGTCCTGCACGGCGGCCGGGTTGACCGCCTCGACGTCGCCGACCAGCCCGAGGTCGACCTCGACTCCGTCGATGACCGCGTCCCGGCGCCGGGCTCCGAACAGCCCAGCGTCCTCACCGGAAAGGCCCACCGCTAGCGGCCCGTGCTGGTTGAGCAGTCCGACCAGCTCGCGGCCGACCTGCCCCGTGAGCACCATGCGCACGACGTCCATCACCTCCGGCGTCGTGACGCGCAGACCGCCCTTGAACTCGCTGGTGAGCCCGAGCCGGCCCAGCATGGCGCCGATCTGCGGGCCGCCGCCGTGCACGACGACGGGGCGCAGGCCGGCATACCGCAGGAAGGCGACGTCTTGGGAGAACGCTTGCTTGAGAGGCTCGCTCACCATCGCGTTGCCGCCGTACTTGACCACGACGAGCGCGCCGTGGAAGCGCTCGAGCCAGGGGAGCGCCTCGACAAGCGTCGCCGCCTTGCCGGCGGCCACGCGCAGGGCGGCCGCGTCGATGAGGCCGCGGACTGTGCTCATGGGGTGGCCCTCCTGCAGGACGAGTGCCTCAGGTGCTGTAGGCGGAGTTCTCGTGGACATAGTCGTGGGTGAGGTCGTTGGTCCAGATGGTGGCCGCCTGCGACCCGGCGTCGAGGTCGACGTCGATCCGCACCTCGCGCGCGGAGAGGTCGACCAGGGCGCGGTCCGCACCGACGCCGCCGTCCCGGCATACCTGCACCCCGTTGATGGCGACCGCAAGGCGAAGAGGGTCAAAGGCGGCCCGGGTGGTGCCGACCGCCGCCAGGACGCGGCCCCAGTTGGGGTCGTTGCCGAAGACGGCGCACTTGACCAGGTTGCTGCGCGCGATGGCCCGCGCCACCTCGAGGGCGTCGTCGACGGACGCAGCCGACGACACGACGACCTCGATGTCGTGGCGGGCCCCCTCGGCGTCGGCGATGAGCCCGCGAGCCAGGTCTGCGCACACTGCGGTGAGTGCACCGGTGAGCTCCGCGGTTGTCGGGGCTGTTCCGGCGGCCCCCGAGGCCAGCGCCAGCACGGTGTCGTTCGTCGACATGCAGCCGTCGGAGTCGATCCGGTCGAAGGTGAGCGACGTGGCGCGGGGCAGCACGGCGGCCAGGTCGTCCGGCTCGACGACCGCATCGGTCGTGAGCACGACGAGCATCGTCGCCAAGGTGGGCGCGAGCATGCCGGCACCCTTGGCCATGCCCGCGACCGACCAGCCGTTGCCTTGGTAGGCCGCCTGCTTGGCCACCGTGTCGGTCGTGAGGATGGCGTTCGCCGCGGCGTCGTGACCGTCCG
>JBIOUP010000060.1:0-11698 GCA_044867305.1 Dermatophilaceae bacterium | reverse complement strand
GGGACGTCATGCTGCCGGTGAAGAACAGCGGTCCCGAGATCGACCAGTAGTAGCAGTAGTCCCACAGGATCTTCACCGGCATGACCTTGGGGTTGCCGAACAAGGGGTACTGGCCTTCGTACAGCGTCAGTCCCGTGGAGAAGAACGTCTGGTACATCCGCTCGTACAGCGGTGCAGCCACCCGCACCGTGCGCCCGTCCAGCGACCGGCATACCAGATCGGTGATGAAGGTGTTGCTGATCGCGATGAAGTCACTACCCGGCGAGTAGAACGGGTCGAGGAACACCCCCGCGTCGCCGGTGCAGGCCCACCGGTCGGACGAGAATACGCGGTCGCTGCCGTGCGCATATCGCTTGAGCACCTTGAAGTCCTGCAGTGCCGCGCCGTCGGCCAACGCGCGCCGGATCGCCTGGGCACAGCCCGGCTCGTGCTGCTCCAGCCAGGCCATCGACTTGTCGAACGTGTTGTACGAGTCCAGCTCGTGCAGCGCGGGGTCGGCGACGATCCCGATGCTGGTAGAGCCGGAGGAGAGCGGGATCAGCCACACCCAGTAGCCACGTCCCATGAGGTGGTTCGTGGACAGGTAGCGAGGACCGTCCCCTTGCCCCCGTTCGCGCCACACCGGGTCGTCGCTGAACGCCTCGATGTCCACCTTGGAGTCCACCCGGAACCAGGCAGCGTTCGCCAGATGGCCGGTCTCGCGCGACAGCCCCAGCTGGTGCTTGAGCAATGCCCGGCGACCGGAGGCGTCGAGGACCCAGCGGCAACGCGCTGAAGCGTTTTCGTTGTTGCGGATCCACTCGACGACGTGGTCGCCTCGCCCACGACCCAAGGTGACCCGGGAGACTCGCGCCCCGTCGACGAAGTCGATGCCCATGTCGCGGGCGCGCTCGCCGAGGTAGTTCTCCAGCACGCCGCGGTCCAGCTGGTAGGAGGGCGTCGGCAGGGCCGTGCGATAACCCATCTCCAGGCCGGCATGCAGCGGCTCGTCGCGTCGGGTGCGCCAGAAGAACCGCAGCCCGTTCTTGCGCAGCTGCTGCTGGCCGATGTGCTCGGCCAGGCCCAGCATGGTGGTGAAGTAGTGCGCGGAGATCTCGACCGTTGACTCGCCCACCTTGTGCGCGGCCTCGGGCACCGGGTGCCCTCGGCGCTCGAGAACGAGCACGCTGGTGCCCGGGCGGGCCTGCTTGATCTGCAGTGCCAGAGTAAGGCCGGCGAGCCCTCCCCCGAGGATGATCGCGTCGTAGGAACCGGCGGGCAGGCTCTGCACAGGCGTGCCGCGGTCGGGCGTGGAGGGGTCGGTCATGTCAGGCTCCTTTGCTGGTTACGGGGAGAAAGCGGGTGAGTAGCGGGTTGGCGGCGAACGTCGTGACGATGGCCATGAGGACGAGCAGCGAGTAGACCTGCTGGGGGATGGCGCCCAGCTGCAGGCCGATGCCGAGGATGACCAGCTCGGTGAGTCCGCGGGTGTTGAGCAGCACCCCGAGGCAGGTCGACTCCCGCCAGGGCAGCCCCGAACCACGCGCGGCCAGGCCGACCGCGACGAGCTTGCCGCCGACGGCGGCCACCATCACCAGAGCGAAGGCGGCCCACGCGGCGGCACTGCTGCCGAGTACGCGCAGGTCGGTGTGCATGCCACTGACGGCGAAGAACATCGGCAGCAACAGCACTCCGGTGAGGTCACCGATTCTGCGCACCAGACCCTCGCGGGCCGCTGCCGGGGCCGGCAGCACGATCCCGAAGAGAAACGCTCCGAAGATGGCGTGGATGCCGATGAGCGAGGTGGCCGCCGCCGAGAGCAGCAGGCCGGCGACCACGGCGGCCAGGGCCGCGTGGGTCACCCGGCCGTCGGGCAGCCAGCGGTCGACGACACGTCGCAGCAGGGGTCGCACGACGAGGAGCATGAACGCGGCATACGCCGCGGACATCGCGATCGTGCCGAGAGCGGCGCTCGGGTTGACCGCCCGAGTGAGGGCAACGACCACCGCGAGCAGGCACCAGGCAGCGACGTCCTCCGCGGCCGCACACGTCAGGGCAAGGGTGCCGAGGCGGGTGCCCTCGAGGTTCCGCTCGGCGAGAATCGCGGCAAGGACCGGAAGTGCGCTCACCGCCATGGCGATCCCGAGGAACAGTGCGAACGGCGTGAACGCCGTGTCGGCAGCCAGGTTCCCGTGCAGCACGAGGGCTACGGCGACACCCAGGGTGAACGGCACGACCAGCCCGATGTTGGCCAGAGTGGCGGCCTGGTGGCCCTGGCGGCGAAGCAGCCCGTGGTCGAGCTGCAGGCCGACGAGGAACATGAACAGGACGAGCCCGAGGTCGGCCAACCCGTCCAGCACCGGCAGGACCGCCGTCGGCAGCAGCCACCCGGCCACCCCTGGCGCGAGCGCACCGAGCACGGTCGGGCCGAGCAGCACGCCACCGACGATCTCGCCGATCACCCGCGGCTGCCCGACTCGTTGGGCACACCAGCCGGCGGCGCGGGTGACCACGATGATCGCCAGAGCGGCCAGCAGAACCTGCGCGACAAAGCCGCCCGGTGCGGCCGGTGCTGCGCCGCCAGCCCGCGCGGACTCGGCCGAGTTGCCCGCGGCGAGCACGAGATGCACGATCAGCAGCCCGAGCGCAAGCACCGCAACTTGGGCGAGCACGACGCCGACGGTCCGCCGACGCGGTGCACCACGGGCGAGAGTCAAGCCAGTCATTGCGATCTCCTCAGACTTCCGTTGGGGTTGCCGCCCCAAGAGCGGTTGGTGACACCCGGCCGCGTAGCAGGTCTGCGGCGCGCTCGGCGATGGCCAGGGTCGGGGCGTTGGTGTTGCCGCTCGGGATCGTCGGCATCACCGAGGCGTCCACGACCCGCAGCCCCGCGAGCCCGTGCACCCGCAGGGCGGGGTCGACGACGGCGGCCGGGTCCACCCCCATCCGGCAGGTGCCGACGGGGTGGAACATCGTCGTGGTCGCGGCCCGCAGGTGTGCGCGCAGGCCGGCTGGGGACGTGTCGGCGGGGGTATGCCGAGTGTGGGCGTACGGTCGCAGGGCCGGCGTGCCGGCCAAGTCGAGCAGCAGCTGCAGGCCGCGCAGGAGCGGTTCGGCGTCGGCTGGGTCGGTGAGGTAGCCGGGGTCGATCCGCGGCGGCGCCGCTGGGTCCGTGCTGGCTAGGGTGATCCGGCCTCGGCTGGCCGGACGAAGCAGGATGGCGCCCAGGGTGGCGCCGTGCTCCTTGGGGGCGACGACGTGCGAGTCGCCAACGTCGCCGAGGAAGACCGGACCGAAGGTCAGCTGCAGGTCCGGTGCCGCGAGCCCGTCCCGGCTGGCGACGAAAGCGCCGGCCTGGGCGACGTTGGAGGCGAGTGGGCCGTGCCGGTGGACCAGGTAGCGAGCGAGCGCCCCGACCCGCTGGGCGTCGAGCAGGCTGGCTGACGTTGCGCGGAAGGAGGCCGGGACCACGGGGTGGTCGACCAGGTTCGCCCCGACGCCGGGCAGGTCGTGCACGATGGGCACTCCCAGCGCGGCCAGCTCGTCGGCCGGCCCGATGCCCGAGCGCAGCAGGACGTGCGGCGAGCCGACTGCACCTGCGCACAAGAGGATTTCGCGCTCGGCCACCGAGCGGGACTCGCGGCCGTCGGCCAGCCACCGCACCGACGTCGCCCGCCCGGCGCGGACCTCGATGCCCAGGACGAGCGCGCCGGTGCGCACCGTGAGGTTGGGGCGGCGCAACGCCGCACGGAGGTATGCCGTCGAAGCACTCTCCCGCCGGCCGGCGCGCTGCGACACCGGGTATCCGAAAGCGCCGTCCGGCCGTTCGCCGTTGGGGTCGTCGTTGCGGGCCAGCCCCAGCTGCTCGGCCGCGCGCAGGTAAGCCTGGGTCGCCGGCAACACGCAGCGGTTGGCTTCGACCCGCACCGGCCCGTCGGTGCCGTGGTAAGCCCGGTCACCGTCCCGGCAGTCCTCGCTACGGCGGAAGTAGGGCAGCAGCTCGGCATAAGACCAGCCCGGAGCGCCGGTCGAAGGCCACCCGTCGTAGTCGCTGCGGTGGCCCCGGATCCAGACCATGTCGTTCATCGACGAGCTGCCGCCGAGCATCCGCCCGCGGGGCCAGTACAGCCGTCGTCCGTCCAGCCCCGGTTGCGGCTCGGTCCGGTAGGCCCAGTCGCGGCGGGTGCCGAACAGCCTGGGAAACAGCAGCGGCACCGCCACTTCGGGCCGCCTATCCGACGGGCCGGCTTCCAGCAGTAGTACCGAGACGCTGGGATCTTCGCTCAGCCGTGCAGCGAGGACACAGCCGGCCGAGCCGGCGCCGACGACGACGTAGTCGTGCGCGCGGCTCATCGCGCGGCTCCGGCGAGCACGCGCCGTGCAGAAGAGGGGGTCAGGTCGCCCCGGCCACCCAGGGCCAGCCCCGCGCGGTCGGCGACGTCCAGCCAGCGTAGGTAGGCGGCAATCCCGATCCTGCGGCCGGGGAGCGCGGGTAGGGCCGGGGCGGTGCCACGCAGCCATGGAATACCGTTGTTGTCGAGCCGGGTCGGCGCTGGGCGCCCAGGATGCACAACCTCGGCAAGTAGGTGCGCGGCGGCGAGAGACAGCGCGATACCGTGCCCGGACCAGCCGACGACTGCCCATGCTCCGGGCAGGTCACGCAACGGACCGACGACCGGCATCCGATCGAGGGTGGCTCCGGTGCGTCCGTACCAGCGGTCGGTGACGGGCACGTCGGCCAGCGCTGGGAACACCGCGCGCAGCTCATCCTCCAGCCGGCGCCAGATGCGCTCAGATTGGGCCGCCTCCAGTGCGGCGTCGTTGGTCCGCACTCTGACCGGGCCGCCGCCGAAGACCAGCCGGCCGTCAGCGGTGGGCCGGTAGTAGTGAAAGAAGTTCCGCGCGTCGATGACGGCTGTGCCGCCCGGCAACACCCCCGCCGGCAGGTGACCCGTGCGCAGCACGTGGGTGTCGATCGGCTGGACCCGCCGGTCGAGCACACCCAGGCCCGCGGTGCCGGCGTCGGTGGCGAGCACCACCGTCGCGGCACGGACGTGGCCGCGGGGACAGGTGAGCCGCCCCGGCTGCGCGGCGAGAACCGGCGAAGCCTCGAACAGCTGCACGCCGGCCGCGACGGCGCGCTCGGCCAACCCCTTGACCAGTCGGTACGGGTCGAGGACGGCGGCTGGGCGCAGCCGGATGCCCCCGAGGTAGGCGTCGCTGCCCAACTGTTGGGCCACAGCGTCGCGGTCGAGCCACGGCACATCGAAGCCCAGCTCTGCGTAGGCGGCCGCCTGCCTGCGCAACCGCTGCACGTGTCGAGGGGTCAGCGCGGTGACCAGCTGACCAGGGGTCCGCAGCTCACAGTCGATCGCCTCGTCAGCAATGAGACGTAGACCGGTGCGGACCGCATCCTCGGTCGCGGCATGGATCCTGCGGGCACCCGCATCGCCGTAAACCCGCCGCTGTTGAGAGATCCCGGAACCGACGCCGGGGCCCATGACGCCGGTGCTCTGGCCTGTGGCACCGGCGCCCACCCGCGCAGCTTCGACCAGCACGATGCGAGCGCCAGCGTGCCGCCGGGCGAGCAGCAGCGCTGTGGCCGTGCCGGCCAGGCCGGCGCCGACCACGGCAACGTCAGCCTGCACCACCCCGACCACCTCTTGCGGGGCAGCACGCGAGGCGGTTCGCCATGGGGACGGTGGCACCGGCAGGTCAGTCCGCCTGGGCCGAGTGAGCACACTGATCATCCGGGCTGGTCCTCCTGGTAGGCCATCGAGCTGGGGCATCGCGCTAGCGGCGCGGCCGTGGACGCGGTGATCCAGGTGCCGAGGACACCCCGCCCAAGGTCCGTAGGGTTACCCGGCGGCTTGGAGCGCGTGGCTCACGACCAGCCACCGACCCCAGGACCCATTCCGATGTGGTGCAGACCTGCTGGTTCGCCACACGGCCTCCGCGACTCGTCTGCGCCATCGGCTTCGCATCGGGTTTGATGCGGACGACAGCAGAGAGCACTCGACCCCGTGGGCTGATACGGCCCGGAACCGAGCGTTATCGGCCAAGGCCAGGAGGTTCACTGCCCCTGACGACCCGAGGTTTTCCGGGCGCCACGTATCTGTCAGCCATCGAATTGTTCTCGATCGGCATGCATGTGCATCGGCCGGAAACGGCCGCGTCGTTCCAGGTGGCCCCACTGGACGGGCTGGTGGGCTGCGCGTGAGCTCTCTTGCCCGCGCCACCCGTCCTCGGGACCGGTTGAGCCCCTGGGTGGCCAAGCTCGTCGCGTCTCGGCGCCTTGTCGTCGCCAGCTGGGTGGTCCTGCTCGCGCTCGCCGCAGTAGGGGCGCTCGGGGTCACCCGCCAGTTGAGCGGGGGCGGCTGGTATGCCGCGGGGTCGCAGTCCAACACCGCTATCGAAGCGACCCAGGCCGGGTTCGTCGGGCGCGGTGAGACGACGATCACCCTCGTCACCCGCGATGACCGGCATACCGCTGCCGACCCCGAGTTCGCCACGCGCGCGGGCGACGCGTTTGCCTACGTCGCCAAACTGCCCGGGCTGCACGTGGCCAGTGCCTACGGCTGGGCCACGACGGTCGGCCCGATGCAGACGTCGTTCGTCGGCGACAGCGGGCGCACATCGGTGACCACCCTCGGGCTCGACCTGCCGGACGGCGATGCCCGGCGGGAGCTGCACGGCATCCAAACCACGATCGACGAGCACTTCGCCGGGCAGGGCCTGCTGGTGTCCCTTGTGGGTCCAGCCTCACTGTGGGGCGAGATCAACGTCCTGTCCGAGCACGGTTTGCTCCGCGCCGAGCTGCTGGCGCTCCCGCTGCTGCTGGGCATCATGCTCTGGATCTACCGCGGGTGGGTTGCGGCAGCCCTGTCATTGCTGGTCGCCATCACGTCAGTGGTGTGGACGCTTGGGGTGCTCTCGGTGATCGTCCGGTTCGTCGAGCTGTCGATTTTCGTCCAGAATGCCGCAACCATGCTCGGGCTCGGTGTGGCAGTGGACTATTCGCTGTTCATCATCTCCCGCTACCGCGAACAGGTCGAGAACGGCGAGACCGCGCAGGTTGCGCTCACCACTGCGCTGCGCACCGCAGGGCACACCGTCTTCGCCTCCGGCGCGACGGTGGTGCTCGCCATCAGCACGCTGTTCCTCGTCGACCTGCCGGTGATCCGCTCGCTGGCGTTGGGCGCGGTCGTCGTCGTGTCGGTCGCCATGGTCGTCAACTTGCTCGTCCTGCCGGCGCTGCTCGCCGTCGTCGGCCATCGCGTGGCGCGCAAGCCGGGGCGCCACCGGCATACCGTCGGGGGGGCCAAACGCTGGGAGCGCTTGGCCGGCTGCGTGATGCGTCGCCCCGCCGTTGCGCTCGTTGCTGGGATCGCCGTGTTGGGCGCGCTGGCGTTGCCCGCTGCGCAGCTGGCCACGTTTACTCCGGACGCGCGGATCGTGCCCTCGGACGCGACCGCCCGCGCCGGATGGGACGCCGTGCGAGCGGACTTCGGGCCAGGCGCCGCCTCCCCGGTCAACGTCGTCGTCGAGCTGGAGCGCCCCTTGGGCACCGATCCCGCCGCTGCACGTGACGTGCTCGCCTTCCCCCAGCGGCTCGACACCCTGCCGGAAACGGCGAGCGTCACCTCGGCGATGTCCCTGCTCAGCGCTGCAGGAGTCGCGGACCCCTTGTCCGCGCTCAGCGCTCAAGGCCGCGCGGCACTTCCACCCGCCCTCGCGTCCGCGGTGGGCCACTACCTGTCCGCCGACGGACGCACCATGGTCATCGAGGTGGTCGCCGACGACACCGCCGCGAGCCCGGGCGTGCGTCAGCTCGTCTCCGACGTGCGGGCCCAGGCGGGCGGTCTGGCCCACAGTGGACTGCGGGTCTCCGTCGGCGGCGAGCCCGCCGAAGGCATCGACAGCAACGCGGCCATCGCCGACGGGCTGCCGCTGGTCTTCGTCAGCATGCTCGTGGTCATCTACCTGCTGCTGCTCTTCACCTTCCGCTCGGTCTTGTTGCCGCTCAAGGCAATTGCTATGAACATCGCGTCAGTGGCGGCCACCTACGGGGTCCTCGTGGTCGTGTTCCAGCACGGTCTCGGATCGCGACTGCTCGGCTTCGAGAGCAGCGGGCAGGTCACGAACTTCGTCCCGGTGCTGCTGCTCACCTTGCTGTTCAGCCTGAGCACTGACTACGAGGTCTTCCTGCTCAGCCGGGTGCGCGAGGAGTGGCTCGAGACCGGCGACGACCGCGTGGCGGTGGCCAGGGGGCTGGCCCTCACCGCCCCGCTCATCTCCGGTGCCGCCGTGCTCATGGTGGCCGTGTTCGGGGCGTTCGCCCTGGCCAGCGTGCTTCCGGTGCAGGAGCTGGGACTCGGCATGGCGGTCGCCATCGTCCTGGACGCCACCCTGGTCCGATTGGTGCTCGTGCCGGCCTCGATGCGCCTGATGGGGCGCTGGAACTGGTGGCACCCGCCGCTGCGGCTCTTACCCCGGCGGCGCCATCGCCGCTCATCTCGCGAGTGGTCGACAGATGCAGTTGTCGACCCCTCATAACGACAGCGCCTGACTTCACCGGAGTGCCGGTCGTCGCGGTGCCTCATCAACCCGTTTGCAAAAGGAGCACGCATGGACTCACACAACACCTTCTACACCCCGCGGACTGCGGCACTGGCGCGCCTGGAATGGGCCGGCCTGCTCGTCGTCGCCGCGACGCTCACCCTGGTCCACTGGGGCGAGGTCAACTGGCTGCTCTTCGCAGGGCTGTTCGTCGTCATCGACGTCGTCGGCTACCTGCCCGGCATGCTCGCCTACCGGCGCGACGCCGCCCGCGGTATCCCGCGCGGCTTCTACGTGCTCTACAACACCATGCACAGCCTGGCGACGTGGACGGCGCTGCTGGGCCTGGCCACCCTCGTGTGGGGCTGGCAGTGGGCGTTCTTGGCCGTGCCGATCCACCTGCTGGGTGACCGATCCCTGTTCGGCAACGCGCTGAAGTCCTTCGGGGTGTCCTTCGAGCCGGTGACCCACCCGGCCTTCGCCGAGTTCCAGCAGCGGTATGCCGTCGCCGGACCCTGGCGGGGCCCGAGCCGCACCGACAAGCGTCAGGAGACCGAGCATGCGCACGCCTGAGGTGGTCCGCGCCGAGTCCGCGAACCGGACTCCGTCGCAGGCGAGCCCGCAGGTTGCCATCGAGGGCCCCGACACGCGCCTCGCCGAGCTGTCCGCGTGGTCGGACGACCCCAGCGCGATCCTCGCGCTCAACGAGGACACCGAGGCGTTCCGGGCCCCCGGGGTGCCGGGCTTCATTGCCTACCGGCGCTCGGGCCGTTGGCTCGTCCAGATCGGCGGCGCGCACGCTCCCGAGCAGTCGCGCCCCACCCTCATCGAGCGGTTCCGGGTCTTCGCGCACGAGAGCCGTTGCCGCGTGCTGGCCGTGCAGCTGCAGCAGCGCGATGCGCGCGACCACGCGGCGGCCGGCTACACGGTCAACCAGATCGGCGCGTCCTACGCCCTGCCCGTCGCGGAGTTCACCCTGCGCGGCAAGCCGTTCGTAAGCCTGCGCAACAAGATCTCACGTGCCCAACGCGCCGGCATACATGTCGAGTTCACCACTGCACGTGAGCTGTCGGGCGCGGACGAGGCGGCGATGGCGGGACTGGACGCGGAGTGGTTGCGTGCCAAGGGCCGGTTCGCCCGGCCACTGCACGCCCTCGTCGGCGAGGTCGGTGGCCCGGCCGCCCCGGTGCGCCGACTCGTCCTGGCTCGTGAGCACGAGCGGCTGATCGGGTACGTCAGCCTCAGCCCGGTGTTCGGTTCGCGACCTGGCTGGCTGCACGACCTGAGCCGCCGTCGCGACGACGCACCGCCCGGGGTCATGGAGCTGCTCGTCAGTCAGTGCATCCAACGGTGCGTCGACGAGCAAACGCCTTGGTGGCACTTCGGGTTCACGCCGTTCACATCCCTCGACAGCGCTTCCGAGTTCCCGGGCGCCAGCCCGGTCGTGACCCGGCTGGTGGGGCTGCTGGCCGACCACGGTGCCCGCGTCTACCCGGCCGCCAGCCAGGTGGACTACAAGCGCAAATGGGGTGCCCTGCACACGCTGCCGGACTACCTGGCCTTCGACGGCCGCCCGAGCGTCTCCGGGGTGTTCCGCCTGCTGAAGGTGACCAACCTCGTCTGAATCGCCGCTGCCCGCTGCTTCCCGACCTTCCCCTTGCCCACCCACCACTGGAGGGACCCCCTTGAAGAACGAACGCGCCGTGCTCGAGCGGCTCATGCCCGGCCTGGACGACAAGCTCGCCGCCCAGGACCGGCAGGCGCTGGAAGCCCCGGACGGCCCCGGCCTCGAGCTGTTCAAGGCAGCTGACGGCCCGGGCCTGCTCGTCCCGCGCGACAGTGCTGGCCTGGGCGCCACCGCTGTCGAGGCGGTCGCCGTGCAGATGGGCGTCGGTGCCCGCTCCGGCTCCCTCGCGGTCGCCACGACGATGCACCACTTCTCCATGGCGAGCCTCATCGCCATGGGCGCCTCGAGCGAGACCGGCTTGGAGAAGATCCTCGTCGAGGCGATCGCCTCCCAACGCCACCTGCTCGCCTCAGGCTTCGCGGAGGGCCGGCCCGGTGCCGGCATACTCAGCCCGACGATGACCGCTCGGCCGGTCGAGGGCGGCGTCGTCGTCGACGGTGTCAAGAAGCCCTGCTCGCTCGCCCGCTCGATGACCATGCTCACCGCCAGCGTGGACGTGCGGACCGAGAGCGGTGACGGCTCCGAGCTCGCCGTTGTGCTGGTGCCCGCCGGCACCGCCGGGATGCGCATCGAGCCGTTCTGGCAGTCCCCCGTGCTGGCCGGTGCCGAGAGCGACGCGGTCCTGCTCGAGAACGTGTTCGTTCCCGAGTCCCTCATCGTGCGAACCAAAATGGCCACCGGCGGTGCGCTCGACACGACGCACCGGATCGGCTTCCTGTGGTTCGAGCTGCTCATGACCGCTTCCTACCTCGGCATCGCTGCAGGGCTGGTCGAAGACGCGCTCGCGGTCACCCGAGCCCCGGACGCGCCAGTGGTCGGGGCGTGGGCGCAGGTGCGCACCACAGCCAACGCGCTGGCCGCCCTTGCGGCGCAACTGGACTCCGGCCGCTACGACGACGAGCTGCTGGGCGAGCTGCTGCTCTGCCGCTACCAGCTGCAGGACGCGCTCCCCTTCCTCGCCCAAGCGTGCCTCGAGGCGCTGGGCGGCATGTCGTTCATCTCCTCAGCCCAGCTGGCCCATCGGGTCGCCAGCCTGAGCTGCCTGGCCTTCCACCCGCCAGCACGAGGCCGGGCGGTGGGACCACTGCGGCGGCTGCACGACGGCGGCCAGCTCACCTTCGACTGACCCCCACGACCACGACATCGCACGACCAGGAGACACCGTGACAAGGATTCTGCTGACTGGCGCCACCGGCGTGCTCGGGGCCGTCGTGGCCCACGAGCTCGCGCCGCAGGCCGAGCTGACCGCCCTGGTTCGCCGCCGGCGCTTGCCGCTCGAGGGAATTCGCCAGATCGGTGGCGACCTCACCGAATCGGGCATGGGCCTGGACGCCCGCGACCATCATGACCTCGTCGCCGGGACCGACGTCATCGTGCACTGCGGCGCGATGACGAGCTTCGGCAACAAGCCCGACGTTCCCCGCCGCGTCAACGTCGACGGCACCAACCGCATCCTCGAGCTGGCAGCGCGCG
>JBIOUP010000059.1:0-7049 GCA_044867305.1 Dermatophilaceae bacterium | reverse complement strand
GAGGTCCGGATGCTCGTGCGGGCTGGCGACCACTGACCGCCCCTCCGCGGTCACCAGCTCGGCGCGCACCAGGCTGTCTGCGGCGAAGCCGTACTTGCGGGACAACCAGCCGGTGCCTCCTCCGAGGGTGTACCCGGTGACGCCCACCGAGGAGCAGCGCCCCGACACCGGGGCCAGACCGTACGGCGCGGCAGCGGCGATGACCTGGTCCCAGATGGCCCCCGGGCCGACCCGAACGGTCTGCGCCGCTGGGTCGACCGCGACGGTCGCCATGGAGGAGGTCTTGAGCAGCAGCCCGCCGTCGGCCGGCGCAACGGCCCCGTGACCGGTGGACTGCACGGCGAGCGCCAGGTCGTGCTCACGCGCTGCTCTGACGGCGGCCTGCACATCCGTGGCGCCGGCTGCAACGGCCACGAAGGCCGGGCGGGAGTCGACGCTGCGGTTCCACCCCAGCCGCGCGGCGTCATACTGCCGGTCACCCGGAAGGTGGACCGAGCCGGCCATGGTGGTGCGCAGTGTGCGCGCAACGCGGTGGCCGGCCACGACCGACGTGGGGTAGGAGATCATCTGTCGCCCTCTCGCGCTCGATGTGAGAGCAAGGCTGCGACGAACGGCGTTCCAAGACCGTTCCGCGTGCGTCGCGCAGGTCGACGGTCCGCTACGGAAGGCGCATGCGTCGAGTGAGCTCGGTATGCCGGCGACGCGCCTCGGCTTCCCACACCTGTGCTCCGCGGCCCATGGACAGCAGCCGGTGCGCGGTGTCGAGCGCCGCCTCGGTGTCCCCGGCCGCAAGCGCGGCGGCCAGCACGACGCGGGTGAGGATCGCGTGGATGCCGGGAGCGGCGTCGACTCCGCCGAGCTGCTCGATCGTCGCGTGGATTCGGGCGACGCCGGCTGAGCCGTTGCCGTCGAGCACATCAAGGTATGCCGACAAAACCGCGCCCGCTGCCTCGAGCTGACGGCCCTGGACGCCAGCCTGCCGAATCCGCTCGACGTAGTCCCGGGTGGCCAGCTCGTCGCCCATGTCGATCGCCAGGACCGCGGCGAAGATCAGCGCGACGACACGGCTGTAGGGGTGTCCGATCTCGTCGGCGAACGCCAGGGCCGCGTCGCGGGTCGTCCGGGCGGCAATCGGGTCGTCGAGGAACCACAGCGTGTTGGACAGGCGGCTCTGGCACACCACCTTCGGGTCCAGCCCGTACCGCAGCACGTGGGTCGCGTGATGCCAGGGTCGGTAGCGGTTGACGGCGAGCTCGAACTGGTCTCGTGCAGTGCGGAAGTCGGTCTGCCAGAACGCGGCGTTGCCGAGCACGAACGCGCCCTCGACGGCGAGCACGTCGTCGGCGTCTCGCTCGCCCCGCAGTCTCAGCTGCTCGCCAAAGCGCCTGGCCGCCTCGAAGTCGGCTCCGATGAGCGCCTGCATCGCGAGGGAACGCAGCAGCGGCGGCGCGGTCTCGGCCCGCTGGGCAGTGGCCAGCTCGAGGGCCCGCTCGTGCACGCGAGCGAGCCGCGGTGACCCGAACCCTTCCAAGGTGCCGAGGGGGGCGAGGCTGGCCAGCAGCAGCTCGAGCTCGCGGTGGTCACGTCCGGGTCCTGACGGCAGAGTGTGGAGCAGGTCCAGGGCATGCTGCACGAGGCGGGTCGACTCGGCGTTCGCGTGCAGCAGCTGCTGAGCCTCGGCCGCTGAGCCGAACCAGCGGACCGCTTCGTCCGCTGCACCCGAGCGCTCGTAGTGGCCGGCGATGGCCGCGCTGACCGGTTCGGGATGGTCGGCATGCCGGCGCAACAGCGCCTCCGCGATCCGGCGATGATGCCGGCGCCGCACCGGGCCGAGGCCACCGTAGGCGACCTCGCGGATCTTGTCGTGGGTGAAGTCGTAGGCGTCGGTGCCGCGTTCGCGCACGATGCCGCGACGCCACAGCTCGTCCAGGCCGCTGACGAAGGTGTCCTCGTCGGCGTCGCTCGCGTCGGCCAGCACCTCTGCGCTGAACTCGCGCCCGATCGCAGAGGCGAGACCCACCAGGTCCCGAGCCGGCTTGGACAGCCAGCTCAGCCTCGCCTCGATCACCGCCTGGACCTTGGGGGTCAGCGCGGCCTCGGCGGGCCAGCCGGCACGTACTGCCTCGACAACGAAGAGCGGATTGCCTTCGGTCTCATCGAAGAGGCGCTCGGCTTGTGCGAGAGGGACCCCCGCAAGCTCGGCGGTCTCCCGGCTGCTCAGCGGACCGAGCTCGATCAGGGAGAGCCGATCCAGCGCCTGCGCTCCCGCCAGGAGGTCCTGGACGGCATCGTCTTGATGAGTCTGCTCCTGCCGCAAAGTGGCAGCCACCAGCAACGGCGCCCGCGGCTCGGCTCGCAGCAGATAGTGCAGCAGCTGCAACGTCTGGTTGTCGCACCACTGTATGTCGTCGGCCACGAGCAGCATGGGCCGCGTCGAGCCGAGGACCGCGGAAGCGATGGCGTCGAACAGACGCTGTCGCTGGTCGCTTTCCGGCAGCGGCTGTGGCGGCGCGAGCTCGGGGGTGAGCAGCTCCGGCAGGAGCCGGGCCAGCTCGGTGCGGCGAAACGCGTCCAGCCTGCGCACGCGCGGGGCCAGCACCTCCGACCGCAGCCAACTGACCACTGGCCCATACGCAAGGGCGCCCTCCGCGGCATACGAGCGGGCCTCCGCGGTCAACGCCCCACGTCGCGCGCACCAGGCTCGAAGCTCATCGACGAGCCGTGTCTTGCCGACACCGGGCTCACCAGCGACGACAAGCAGCTGCGCCCGGCCCGCCTCGGCGCTGCGCCACACAGCGGTCAGCATCGTGCGCTCACGGGTCCGGCCGACCAGTCGCGCCCGCTCGATGGTCCGGGCTGCCATCACCTGCGGGGTCTTCGGCTCAGCGCGCAGCACGGCCTGGTATGCCGCGCGGGTCATCGGTGAGGGCGCGACGCCCAGCTCGTTCTCGAGCGTCGTCACGCACGCGTGGTAGGCCCGCAGCGCCCGGGCGCGGTCTCCATGGGCATCCGCCAGCCGCATGACCAGCCGGTATCCGTCCTCACGGAGCGGGTCGTGCCGTACCAGCCGCTCTGCGTAACCAACCGCCGACTTCGTCTCACCGGCCGCCTCGCACAGGGCGACCACCCGCTCCAGCGCGGCGGCGAGAGCTCGCCTCAGTCGCTCCCGGTCATCGCTGAGCCACCCGTCGTAGTGGTCCTCGAGCAGGTCGGCGGTGTACACCTCGACGGCCCGCTCGAGAGCCTTGCGAGACGCGTTCGTGTCGTTGTCCCGATCCGCCTGGGCCAGCAGCTGCTCGAAGACCCCGACGTCCAGCGAAAACGGCGCGTCAGCCCGCCATCGCAGGGTCCGTTGGGTCACCTCGAGAAACGCGTCGGGATCGGGGATGGCCTGGCGCAGCCGGTGGAGCAGGTGGCGCAGGTTGGTACGCGACTGCGGCTCGGTGGAGTCCGGCCACAGCAGGAAGGCCAGTCGCTGCCGGGACTGGGGGGCGTCGCGATGCAACAGCAGGTAGGCGAGCAGGGACTCGGCCCGTGCCGAGTCCAGCGGCGGCAGGCGCTCGTCGCCGTAGCGCACCTCGACCTGCCCGAAGAGTCGCACGCTCAGCACTCGTTCCGAGTCGAGACCAGCGGAATCGACGTGACCGCTCACCTGCTCAATGATGCCCGCTGGAGCGCGTCGGCAGCCGCCGTGCGATGAGAGCACCGGCGAGGGTCTGGCCGGCTCTGGCTGCGGTTATCGTGTCCGACGGCGGATATTGCTGTGGGCCGATGACGCTTTCCGCGGGCGAGGACGGCTTCTCGGTACGGCAGCGGTTGCCGAGAGCGGCGACGCCACCCTTGTCAGGTGAGCTGGACGAGCTGGGTGGGATCCTCCACTGGCAGCGCCGGGTCGACGATGGCGCTCACGGTCACGCTGGACAGCTGGACGTTGCCGCGCGCGACGGTCAGGAACGCGGTGTCGGCTGCGTCGCGTCCGGTGGCGATGCGCAGCATCGACTCGCGAGGCGCCATCGTCGTCGCGTCGGCGGCGTACCACTGACCGTCGATGCAGGCCTCGACGACGGCGTGGAAGTCCATCGGCGATAGGCCGGGTGCGTAGACCGACACCAGACGAGCCGGCATACCCTTCGCGCGCAGCATGGCGATGGTGAGGTGGGCGAAGTCTCGACAGACCCCTTCGTGCGCAAGGAAGGTCTCCGAGGCGCCGTCGATGACCCGGCTGGATCCGCTCACGTAGCTGAGGCGCTGGTTCACCCAGAGCACAACCGCATCGAGTAGTTCCTTGCCGCCCACGAGGCCCGGGAACTCCGTGTGGGCGTCTCGCGCAAGCCGGTCGGAGTCGGCGTAGCGGCTCGGCACGACGTACTCGACCTGCTCGGCCAGGGTCGCCTCAGCCGGGGCAGCCCGCCCGGTGACCGTCGCCTGGTAGCCGACGGACAGCGGCCCAGGCGGGATGCCGTGCGCGACGTGCAGGCGGGTACCGGTGTGAGTGCGTACCTCCTCCACGACCATCTCCGTGCCGCCGACCGTGACATGCAACTCCTCGTCGATGGCGCCACCCGCGGCCGGTGCGACGGACAGGACCACATCTGAGAACTCGTAGACGTCGCCGGCGATCTCGGTGCTGACGGTGCGGACCGTCTCGTCGCTGGGCACACGGCCATCCTGGCATCAGCGGTTGCGCGCCCGACGACCGCCCCACCAGACGGCCACCGGGGTCAGCTGGCGGACCCGGCGTGACGACGCTGGCCGATCAGCCGCCAGATCCACGTGGAGGGCACCTGGCGCCCCGTGGCGACGTACTCGAGCGCCGCGTCGTAGTAGCAGGCGTCAGTCAGCGCGGCGAAGCCACCGCTGCCCCCGAGCAGGATGATCCCGTCATCGGGTTGCAGCGGCTGATCGAGCGGCGGCGCGAAGTGCGCCTGGCCGTCGCGCAGCAGCAACAGCGGGAACATCGGCAGCGGCTGGCTGCGGTCATCGGGATGGCGCAGCAGGTCCCCCAAGGTCAGCTCATGATGTCGAAGCCAGCGGACGACCGACGGGGTCTCCGCCTTGGTGAGCCGCAGCAGCTGGCTTTCGGGCGTCTTCTCGCCGCAGCGCTCGACGATCCGCTCGAGTAGCCCGTTGGCCCAGGCGTCGTCTTGGTTGAGCACATGGTCGAGGAAGCTCCAGAAGATGGGCGTGACCACCCGGGCGAGGCTCTCGCGCGCCACGAGATCGGTCGCCACGTAGACCGAGTCGATGTCCAGAGCCTGCAACAACGCAGCATTGGTGTTGCTCTTCTGCCGGACGCACAGGTAGATCGACGGGTTGCCAAGACGCGCATGCTCGGCCAGGGCCAGGTTCGCGATGTCCTGCTCAGTGCCGGCGACCAGGCCGACCGCACCGGTCACATCCGGGTTCCCGCCGTGCGGGTCGACGATGGTCACGTCCAGCTGCGCCGACCGGAGGTCATCGGCCACCTCCGAGCCGAACTGGCCGTCCGCGCAGACCACCCAACGGCCGGCTCTGAGTCCCTCGCGCGCCGGCGGCAGCGGCGTGCCGGTGGGGCTCATCAGCCAGGTCACCAACTGGTAGGTGATCGGACGCTGCAGGGAAAGCAAGAGGTAGGCGCCGTACCGGTCGTTGGGGTTGATGACGGCGTCCGCGGCGAAGTCGTGCATCTGCTCCTCGACGTTTCGGTCACCGCACCGCGCGATGACCGGTACCTCTGGGCGTAGCAGCTTGACCGTCATGACCACCGCGAGGTTACTCTCGTCGTCGTCGGTGAGGGCGAGCACACCTTCGCAGCGCCGGTGTCCCAAGCCGGCCAGGCCCAGCACCGCCGGGCTGCGGACATCGGCGTCGATCGCCGGGATGTCGACGGTGAACTGCTCCGTCGCGAGCGCCTCGATCCGCGCCCGGATGTCGTCGACCACGACGAAGCGCCGCGCGGCATCGTCGAGCGACCGGCATACCTGGCGCCCGGCCTGCCCGTACCCCGCGACGATGAGGAACGGCTCGTCGAGCCGGCGGACCTTGCGCCGCATCTGCTGGACGCGGACCGCCTCCCGGAAGCCCTGGTCCTGGATGAGCGCGAAGAGCGTGCCGATGGCGAACGCCCACCCGATCACCGAGGCATAGATGGACAGCGTCACCCACATGCGCTGCGCCGTGGTGAACGTGTTGGGCAGCTCCCCGAACCCGATGGTGGTGGCGGTGTAGCTCATGAAGTAGAAGGCGTCGAAGACGGTCATCGGCGCAGGGTTGCCCTCGGCGTCCTGCCCGGGGATGAGGGCGAGGCCCCCCACGGACACGGCGAAGATGATCACGAGCACGACCATCGGGGTCCGCAGCCGTCGCAGGACGAGGAAGATCGCGTCGGTCGAGGTGGCCTCGGTGGGGACGTCCACCACTCGTCGGCGCACGGGCTCGGTATGCCGGCGAGCCCAGGGCCGGGCGATGAACAGCAGCAGGTTGGGCACGGGAGCAGCTCAACGCCGGTGGAAGGAGACCGTCTCGACGACGAGCAGCGTGACCGACACGACGTTGGCCAACAGCGCTCCCCCCGAGAGCGATACGACGCTCGACATCGACGCGCGAGTGAGCCCTTCGGTGGAGACCTGGGTGGCGTAGATAAACACACTGGCCGCGGAGATGAGCTGGATGTCGGCGACCAGGCTGGTCGCCAGATGCACGGCGCCGATCTGGGTTCGGTCACCGAACTTGAGCAGGGTGGCGATGAGGTTGACCACGACCGCGAGGTAGAGCTCGTTGATGTTGTGGACCTGCGGGTCACCGATGTCGCCGAGGAAGAAGCCGAAGTTCAGGGTGGCTGCAAGCAGCACGAAGAACCCGAACACGACCTTCTCGAGGTTCACCCCACCGACCTTACCTACCCGCGGTCGCGAAGGGCGATCATCATGCCTGCTTCCGCGTGGTAGGCGTTGTGGCAGTGGAGCATCCAGGCGCCCGGGTTGTCGGTCTGCAGGTCCAGGGCAGTCGTCTCCATCGGCCGCACCAGCACGGTGTCCTTGCGCAGCCCCGAGCGCGCGAGCGCGAAGGTG
>JBIOUP010000058.1:0-18119 GCA_044867305.1 Dermatophilaceae bacterium | reverse complement strand
AGCCGACGCAACGACGGAGCCCCCGGACACTCGTCCGGGGGCTCGTTCAGTAGGTGGTCAGGCTCAGCTGAACGCGTCCTTGACGTTCTCGCCGGCCTGCTTCAGGCTCGACTTGGCCTGGTCGGCCTCGCCCTCGGCCTGCATCGACTCGTCGTCGGTCGCCTTGCCGGTCGCTTCCTTGACCTTGCCCTTGGCGTCCTCGGCAAGGTTCTTGGCCTTGTCTTCCAGTCCCATGTTCGCCTCCTTCGCGGCGCCAGAGCGCTCACCTTGGGCCAGCGCTCCCGACGACACCCTGCCGTCACTGCCGAAGTACCCGGCGCAACCGGGCCCCAAACCGGCCATCACTCCCCCGCAGGCATCCCGCGCTGGCCCTACCCCGCTCGGGGCTGCACCCGTTCACGCAACCGGTCCAGGATGCGGCTGAGCAACCGGGACACGTGCATCTGACTGACGCCGAGACGCTCGGCGATCTGGGTCTGGGTGAGGTCCTCGACGAACCGCATCCGCAGGATGTCCCGTGACCGTGCATCCAGTGCGCCCACGGCATCCTGAAGCGTCACCCGCCATTCCAGCCGGTCCATCTCATCGACCGGGGTGGTGAGCCGCTCGGCCAAAGGCGCGGCCGCGGTCGCCATCGTGTCGAGCGAGTGGGGATGATGGTTTGACGCGGCGAGCTGGGCGCGGCGGACCATATCTGGGCTGGCGCCCAAAGCCCTGGACATGTCGTGGACACTCGCCTCCCGCCCCAGGCGCTGGGTGATGTCACCACGGGTGAGGGCGATCGCCAGCCGAAGTTCCTGAAGCTCCCGAGGTGGGCGGACTGGACTGGACTGATCACGGAAGTAGCGGCGAAGCTCCCCGCGGATGGTCGGCACGGCATACCCGGTGAACGGTCGGCCGCGGGTGGTGTCGAAGCCGTGGACCGCCTTGAGCAAGGCCAGGCAGGCAACCTGATAGAGGTCGTCGGAGTCGATGCCGCGACGTGCATACGCGCCGGCAAGCGCCTTCGCGAGCGGCATGTGCAGTCGCACGATGCGATCCACCAGGCGCCCGGCCTCGGCCGGGTCGTCGACACAACGCAAGCGCTCGATAAGGGTCAGGGTCAGGGTGTCGCGGTCCTGCCGAGCGGGTGGGGATTCGCCGACCACAGGGTCTCCATGGTGGGGACAGTGGCCACACTGCTGGACCGCACGCCCATCTTACCTCCCCATCCAGAGCGGGCGTTGGCCCATAAGTCAAACCAACGCGTGGCCCATGGGCAGCGGTTTGCCGGATCAAGGACGCTTGTACTGCTCCTGTTGACCCTGGACCACCTTGGCAGCCACATCGGCGAGCTTCATGTTGAGGTTCTGGGAGGTGCTGTTGAGGATCTCGAAGGCGCGTTCCTGGGGGACCTTGTGGGCGGCCATGAGCAGCCCGACCGCCTTACCGATCTCGCGGTTGGAGGTCAGTGCTTTAGACAGGTGGCCGGCCTCCTCGCGGGCGCCCAGGGTCATGAGGGCGACCGAGGCGAACGATGCCAAGATGCTGGCCTGGTTCACCGACTCGAGGGTGAATCCGCCTCGCGTGTCGGAGAAGAGGTTGAGCGCGCCGGCCTTCCGGCCATCGACCAGCAGCCGAAAGCCGATCATGCCGCGCACAGGCGTCACAGCGACCACCTGCTCGGCCAGTCGCGGCCACGGTGAGCCGGACGACAGGTCAGGGTCCACCTGAGCGGTCTCCTCGAGGATGGCATCCAGGCAGGGACCTTCGCCGATGGCCCGCTCGTACTCGTCGATCGCCGCCGCAACCGCGTCACTGGCCGCTGCCGTGGACACCACTCCAGCCGACACCAGCATGATGCAGGAGTGATCGCACCCGGTCACGACGTCGACGGCAGTGTCGACGATCGCCTGGTAGACCTGCGCTGAGCTGCTAGAGGCGTAGATGCGGTCGGCCAAGGCAGCGAAGGCAGCATTCGTCGAATCGGGGATCATCGTGCTCCTCCGGTCGTGGCCGGCCCACATCCACACCGTGCTGGGCCGACGGAGCCTGTGCAGTCAGGGTAACCGCACGCCGCGCCCCGCCCAGTAGCCTTCCGGCGTGGACCTGCAGCCGTGGCCCGAACCGATCAGACGGATGCCGGACGGGACCATCAAGCAGATGAACCCCTACTCCGGCACATCCGTCTGGACGGTCCCGAACCGTGGCAACCGGCCTCTGTCGGCGTTCACAAGTGAGCCGCGAGAGCTCGACCATAGTCAGCACGGCCGGTACTGCGCGTTCTGCGAGCTGCGTTACCTCGACACCCCACCCGAGAAGAGCCGCCTGGAGTGGGACGGCTCGTGGCAGCGACGCAGCGCTCTCACGTGCGAGCAAGTGTGCGAACGAGTTGCCGAGTTCCGACGCATACCGAACCTGTTCGAGATCGTCTCGTACGAGTACTGGCGAACCAACTATGCCTATCAGCCGCCGCCCGAGATCCACGCCCGGTATGCCACCTATCTGTCCACCGAGGCCGGCCGGGCCCACGTCACAGCGATGATCCGTACCCGGGCGCTGGCGGAGGGGCTCACCGACGTCGACTGCGCCGGGTGGTCCGAGCAGCAGCGGGCGGTGCGTGCGATGGCCTTCTTCGCCGGCGGGCACGACGTCATCGTCGCGCGCCGGCACTTCCTCGACGGTGCGGTCCGTGAGGACCAGCTGGCTTCGTCGGGCTCGCTCTCACCGGATGAGCACGGGCAGTACATCGCGTTCACCGTCGACGCCCTGCGCTCGCTGTATGCGAACAACCGCTATGCGCGGTACGTCGCGGTCTTCCAGAACTGGTTGCGCCCCGCCGGCGCCTCCTTTGACCACCTGCACAAGCAGCTGGTGGCCGTCGACGAGCGCAGTGTTCGGATGGAGACCGAGCTGGCCCGGCTGCGGACGAACCTCAATCTGTACAACGAGTTCGCCGTCGACTATGCCGCTCGCCAGAACCTCATCCTGGCCGAGAACGAGCATGCCGTTGCCTTTGCAGGCTTCGGCCATCGGTACCCCGCGTTGGAGGTCTACAGCAAGAGCCGGGGGTGCCGGCCGTGGGAGCACACCGACGCGGAGATCCGCGCTGTCTCAGACCTCCTGCACGCCTGCCATGCGGCGACCGGCTCTGAGATCGCTTGCACCGAGGAATGGCACCACCAGGCGCCGGACATGGACGTGCCCATGCCCTGGCGGATGGTGCTGAAGTGGCGGGTCTCGACCTTGGCCGGCTTCGAGGGCGGGACGAAGATCTACCTCAACACCATCGACCCGTGGAAGCTGCGCGACAGCGTGGTCCCGCGGCTGTTCGAGCTTCGCGCGACCGGCCGGATCGCCACCGACATGTTGATCGCCACCGAATGCGCCTGCCAGCCGAACTCGTTGCTGTACAACCCTATGCTGCGCTAGCCGGGATACCGGCAGGTTCGTGGTAGTGAGAAAGATCGGGCACGTCCCAGCGGGCAGGATCTTCCCCAATGTCGAGCAACGCTGCGTCACGGGGCGTTGTTACCGAATCGTAATGTCTCTCGGACGTACCTTCGAATTCGCTGCGCTACCTGCGGAAAGACACAACTGTCGTTTTCCGTACTTCATTCGTGTAACTCTCCAATACCACCGTTTCCCAATGGGATTGGAGTGATCGCAGTTCCGCATGTGACAGATGAGTCCTAGGCTCGAAGCGCTCTGATTGCCGGGTTGAGGGGACGATCCGGATCGGTTTCGAGGAGAGGACGGCCGTGCCCCAGGCGACCAACCCGGCGTGTCGGACCGGCAAGGTCGCCGTGGTCTGGGGTATAAGCACCCTCTTGGGCGTGTTGGGGTTGGGGATTGCCTCCCCGGCGAGCGCTGCGCCCGACCCAACCATCCCCTCCGCTGATCAAGTGACGGCCGCCGCGAACGCCGTGGCCAACGGCGCAGGCCGGGTCGCCGCGATCGACGCAGAGCTGGCCACCGCGCGGGCATCGCTGCAAGCCGCCCAGAATCGAGCCGGGGAAGCCGCCGAAGCGTACGACGGCGCGCGCGTGCTGCTGGAGCAACGCACTGCCGAGGCGGACTCGGCCGCTGCTGCCGCAAGCGCCGCACGCGAGGCGTCCGAAGCCGCCACGCTGGCGCTGTCGCGCTACGCAGCCGAAGTGTTCCAGGGCGGCGGTAGCGTCAGCCAGCTCGACGTCTTCTTCAGCGGCAGCCCCCAGGACACCTTGGACCGCGCCGCGGGCCTCGAGGCGGTCGGCGACGAGCGAGCGCGCATCATGCGGGAGGCTGACGCGGCCCGGCAGCTATCCCAGACCTTGCAGCAGGCGGCCACCGAGGCGCTGGCTCGCCAGGCTGCGGCGGCCGCGTCGGCAGAACAAGCGGCTGGCGCGGCCCAGGCTCGGTCCGACGAGGCAACTGCGCAGGCGACGAGTCTGCAGGTCCGGCAGGGCCAGCTGGTCGGCGAGCTCGCGGTCCTGCGTCAGACGTCCGTCCAGCTCGAGAGCGACCGTCAGGCCGGCTTGGCCGCCCTCGAGCAAGCCCGCCAGGAGGAAGAAAACCGCCGCCGCGCCGAAGCGGCGCAAAAGGCTGCAGCCGAGCGGGCGGCCGCCGAACAGGCCGCCGCCGCGAAAGCAGCTGCGGAGCAGGCCGCCGCAGAGCGCGCCGCAGCAGCACGGGCCGCCGCCGCTCGCCAGCCGGCCGCCCCGGCGCCCGCGCCGCCCGCAGCACGCGCGGCGCCCGCAGCGCCATCCGCCCCAGCTCCGGCCGCAGCTCCGAAGCCGGCTGCAAGCCCCTCCGGCGGAGTCGGCGCAGTGCTCGCATTCGCGCGAGCCCAGATGGGCGAGCCGTATGCCTGGGGAGCGGCCGGACCGAGCTCCTGGGACTGCTCAGGACTAACCATGATGGCGTGGCGGCAGGCGGGCGTGTCCCTCGCCCATTACACGGGAACCCAATGGGCGCAGACCCGGCACCTTCCCCTCGCTCAAGCCGCGCCTGGCGACCTGGTGTTCTTCGGCTCAAGCGTTTCGACGATCCACCACGTGGGCCTCTACATCGGCGGCGGGCAGATGATCAACGCGCCGCACACCGGCGATGTCGTCAGAGTCGCGTCGATCTACTCCATGGGTGACTTGTTGCCTTACGTGGGCCGCCCTTAACGGGAGCTCTTAGTGGGCTTACCCCGTCGTCGCCGCGCCGGCGACCGTGATCGTGCTGCGGCTCGTCCTCCTGTAAACGCTGGGGGGTGGTGGGTCCCGGCCGGGCTTGATGTCGTGTCCAGGCCGCCCCGCCGGACCGCATGCCACAGCGTTGACTAGCGGTATAGCCCGCACCCCGTCCTGCAGGTCCTGCCCGGCCACATGAGCATCACGACTGCAAAAGGTGTACGCCGCCGTCTACCCCGCGTGGTGGCAGGGAGGGGGGTCCGTCTGGGCGCGCAGGCGGATGCCGCGCAGCCACGACTGGCGGATGAAGCCGCTGCCGGCTCGGATGAGCACCCAGTAGAGCGCGAACCGGACCTTGGTCGACCGGCCGGCCGGAAGGGCCCTGGTCTCGGTTTGCAGCACGCCGTCGTGAACGGCGAAGCCGACGGCGACCTTCACCGTGCTGGGGTGACATGCGGAGGCGAAGTCCGACAGGGAGTGTGGCGGGTGTGGCGGCTTTCCTGATCTCCTGCCTGGGCTGGGTAGGTAGCCGCCGAACACGATCTCTGCCTGTCCCTGGTGCAGCAGTCGGTATGGCCCGTCGGTGAATAGGCTGATCACGGGCTCGTCCGGCGACAGGTTCGGTGGGGCGATCCTGGTGAGGCGGATCAGGCGATAGAAGCCGGGAACTTCTCGCCACGTCAGGCGCATGGTCGCTTCCATGACCCGGTCGCTGGATACGGTGACGGCGACGCGGTGCCGTTCCCTGACCAACCAACTCGGCATCGCCTTCTCGAGAGCTGGCGCAGGGGCCGCTGGGCCGCGGTCACTCATGGTCGTGTGGTGAGGTCAGGTCCCATCGTTGGCGCGGCCTGGCCTCGCGCTCATCGAAGTGGAAGTCGGCGCCAGCGCCGCGGGCGGCTGCCAGCCCGGCGTCCCGGGCGGCGTCGCTGTCCCATCGGGCCGATGAGACGACGGCTTCGCCGTCGGTGGTGTCCGTGAGCCAGCACTCGGCGCCGAGACAGCCAGGCTGGGCGGTGATCAGGTCGATGACGTGCTCAATGCGGTCGATCATCTCATCGCGATGGGATGGGTGCGGGTAGTGGAATGCGATGAACCCAACAGTCACGAGCTGGTCCCTTCGGAGTTGATGCGTCGGTGGGCGTGGCCCGTGGCGGGGTCGCTGGTTTGTCGTGCGTCTGGCTGGTGTTGCGCGGGGTAGAGGCTCTCGTTGTAGACGTTGTCCTCGTAGTGGGCCAGAACCTGCTCTGGTGGCTCATCCTTGCGCCACAGGGTCATCGCCATCTGCGCGTACGAGCGTGCCGCCTGCGGGTTCCACTCGTCCGGATCCCACGCCTTGGCGCGGCGAAAGGCCTTGGGACAGTGGAAGAACACTTCCTCGACGTTCACCTGGAGGGCCAAGACTGGACGGTGGCTCTTGACGGTCATGCCGTCCGCGGCTGGCGGGTTGGCCAGGATGGTGGCGTGCCCGTTGATGCGCAGGGTGTCTCCCCGGCCGGGGATGAGGCACACGATGCCGATGTGCGGGTTTCCCAGGATGTTGTGGAATCCGTCCATGCGCTGGTTCCCGGGACGCTCGGGGATCAGGAGCGTGGTGTCGTCGTGGACCTGGATGAAGCCGGGCGGGTCGCCCTTGGGAGAGACGTCGCAGCGGCCGTCCGGGGCGCTGGTTGCGATGAACACCAGAGAGGTGGCGGCCAGCCATTCGCGGTGGACGTCCTGCAGTCGGGGTAGGACCTTGTCCCGGTTCATCGGCGCCGGCACTCCGTAGCGTTCGAGGGCCGCCACCGTCCGGATCGCTATCGGGGCTGTCTCGGTCAGCATCGTCTCGTGTCCTTCCGTCGGGCGGCACGAGGCCGACCCCGTTGAGTGGTCTTGGTGGGCTGACCTGACCGCCAGCCCCAGGCTGAACCGTTCAGCTCGGCGGTCGTCGGCAGGCAGACGATCAGTGAGTGCATGACGATCTCGCCGAGCATGAGGGATCAGTGCTCAGGGAAGGTCTTCGCATCACCCCCCGCGGCGGCCTTCGCGGCGCCGGTCTTGGTCGTCGACCCACTCGGCGACGCCGCCCAGTCGCCGGGTCGACGGCCCGATCGGCGGGTGTCGCCTCGAGCGGCGGCATACCCGGCCGGTTCGCACGCTCCATGACCGTGCAGACGAGCCGGCCGCCTCGCCTGTGACATTCGATCCCGGGCCGGGCGAGCCCGGACGTCAGAGCAGACGGTCGAACAGGGACAGGTAGCGGTGGTCGGCAAGGTGAACATCGGAGAGCTCGGCGGCGTGGAACCAGCGGATCTGGTCGTGCTCCTGCGTGGCGGCGTTGCGTGGCTCACCCATCCACTCGTCGACGAGGTACACCGACAGCGCGATGCCGGACTCCTGAACCGTCTCGATGAGCCGACCGGTTGCGCAGATCGTGATGTCGAGTTCCTCGCGGCATTCCCGGCGTAACGCCTCCTGCTCGGTTTCCCCCGCGTCCACGTGCCCGCCGGGCAGGTCCCACACGTTGGGGAACCAGCCTCTGGCCGGGTGGCGATGACACAGCACAACCGCCTGGCCGCGGACCAGGACGGCAGCGACCACCCGGCGGCTGCTGGGTGCGTGGATGTCGCCTGACGTGTCGTCGGTCATGGGTCAGACGATCGGCACGCCCACTCTGGCCCGGAGCGGCCACAGCTTGTCTGGGTTGGCCTGTAGCTGAAGGGATTCGATCTGCCCGCCGGCAACCCGGATGGCCATGGAGCTGACCGGTTCGGTGCCGACCCGCACGACGATGCCCGTCGCACCGTTGAACGTCTCCAGGGTCCCCACCGCTCCGTCGGGGAGCTTGTGCAGGATTCCCTTGAGGAGCCGGGCCACGTTGTCGCGGCCGAAGACGGGCCGGCGAGGCGCCTTGGCTACGCCGCCGCCGTCGCTGACGATGACGACGTCGGGGGCGAGGACGTCTAGAAGGGCCTCCAGGTCCGCGGTGAGGCAGGCGGTCATGAACTGCTCCAGGACCTGGGTGTGTTGGGCTCGGTCGGCGCGGTACCGGGCGTGACCTTCGTCGACGCGGTTCCGGGATCGGTGGACGAGCTGGCGAACGGCTGCCTCGCTGCGGCCCAGGGCGTTCGCGACCTCCGGGTAAGGCCGCTGGAACACCTCCCGTAGCACGAACGCGGCCCGTTCCAGCGGGGAGAGGGTCTCGAGCACCACCAGCAGGGCCATCGACAGGTCGTCCGCGAGCTCGGTCGCGGCCGCCGGGTCGAAGGGTTGAGCCGACCCGAGGGGCACGACGGGCTCGGGTAGCCAGGGGCCGGTGTACACCTCGCGGCGTGCCTGCCGGCGACGGAGCCGGTCCAGGGATAGTCGCGTGACGATCGTGGTGAGGAACGCTTCGTCGTTATCCACCAGGTCCAGGTCGACCTGGGACCAGCGGATCCACCCTTCCTGGAGGACGTCCTGCGCGTCAGTGACGGATCCGAGGATCCGGTAGCAGATGCCCATCAGCCGCGGGCGTTGTTCCTCGAAGAACCCCAGATGGTCGACCGCGCGGTCCGGCGATGTCGGGTCAGGTGGCATGACAGGTTCCCTTCGGTTCGACGTCACCTTCGCAGACGCCGGCGAGTCGCGGGTTGTGACGTGGCACGGGTGGCGCTGCCATTGGCTCTACCCGGATTTGACCCTTCAGCGTCGGCTGGTCCGTCGACCTATCTCAGCCTTCAGCGACGGCCCGCAGGATGGCCTGAGCCAACACCGTGGGCTGATCCTCGCTGAGCAGGACGTAGGCGTCGCCCATCTCCACCACGGTGGTCTCCAGCAGCCGCGCCAGTGCCTGACCGTGGGCGAAAGGCATGACCCTGTTCTCGGGAGTCCAGATCACCGTGCCGCGCCCGTGGTAGCCGCTGATGGCTTGGGTCGCGGCCCTACAACGTTCTTTCGACCAGCCACCTCGGGCATACGCGAGGAAGTCGCTTCGGATGCGGCGGTCGGCAATGCCGGGGGCGGTCCAGGCCCGTACCACGTCGGCTGGCAGGTCCCGCTTGACCATCCAACCCAACATCATTGGTGTCCTGCGGGTGGGGCCCCACCGCAGTAGGTGCAGCCCGGTCCGCATGGATGTGTCGGTGCTGGCGGCCAGGGCAGCCGCGCGACCGGGAAGCCCGGGCGGGAAGTTGTCGAACGCCTCGCATGGGGTGATGACGAGCCGGCCAACCCGTTCGTCTCGGCCCTCCGCTGTCAGGAACAGAGGGCCTCCCCAGTCGTTAACCACCAGAGTCACGTCGTGCAGGTCGAGGGCGTCCATGAAGTCGGCGAGCAGGTGAACCTGGCCGCGCATCGACAGGTCTGCGTGCGGCGCCATCGGCGTGCGGTGCGCCCCTAACGGGAGGGTGGGTGTGATCACCCGGCAGGTCCTCGCCAACGGGGGGACGACGTGTCGCCACAGGCTGCTGTCCATCAGAACGCCGTGCACCAGGACGACAACCGGACCGTCACCGACATCCTCGTAGTCGATGGGGCCAGCTGGCAGGTGGGCGGTCAACGAGCTCACGTCCGACCTGGCGATGTCGTAGTGGTGCAGTGTTCCGCCTCGAGCAGGAAGCGGCGCAGTAGCTGCGGCTGGAAGTGAAACATCTGGGCTCGGATGACCAGCCCGTCGCGCACCTGGTAGACCCCGATCTGGGGTTCGTCCAGCGTCCGCCCGGACGCGCGGCTGCGCGCGTGATGGCGGAACCGGACCGTGACGGTGCCTGCACCGTCGGAAGCCAGGCTCCTGGCGCCTGGGTGGCTGTGGTCCCAGTAGGGGGACCACACCTCACTGAAGGACCGTGCATGCTCCATGGCTCCGGCGAGGCCACGGTAGGTCCCGCCGTAGGGCAGTTCGCTGCACTCGTGGATCGTCACCGCGGGGTGCAGCGCAGGAGCGCGCCCAGGTCCCACGCGCTAACGGCGTCGAACAGGCGTGTCACGACGGCGACGTCGGCTGGCTCCCCGTGTCGCTGCGTCATTCAGTGTCCTTGCCGCGCAGGCCGGATGAGCGGACCAGGGCGCGGCCTTGCCCGGTTGCGCACAACCGGACCGGGTCGCCGCCGTGATGTGCCGTGACGTCGCACCGCATGACGGCGACGTGCGAGGAGTGGCCGAGCACGCGGGCCTCTGCGCGGACCACGCCTCCGATCGCGGGCCCCAGGTACTCAACGCTGATGCCCGCCGTGACGAGGTCCGGGCCGAGGACCGTTGCGGCCGCGAAGGTGATGGCGTTGTCGACCAGATAGGACAGGACGCCCCCGTCGGCGAAGCCGTGCTCCTGCCGGTGCTCCTGCCGCAGGGCGAGCTCCAAGGTCGTCGAGCCATCCCCGAAGGCGACGATCCGGCTGCCGACCAGCACCGAGAAGGGTTGACTGGCCAGCGCATGCTGCGCGGATGACGGCTCGGGTGCCACTCGCAACTCCTTGCGCTCGGGTATGCGATGGGTGGACTGCCGCATCGGTCAACAGCGCCCAATGCCGATCTGCGCTGTCACCGATCAGACGCTCCGGCCCTGTCCGGTGTGACATCCGGGTTCTCTTGCGAAGGCGTCACCCGTCCGTCGCCCGCCGCTGAGGCGAACCGTTCTGGTGCTGCCGTCCCGGTTGTTGCTTTGCCGGTACGTCGGCGGGTCAGACGGCGATGGAACTCGCGGCGGACAGTCAAAGCCGCGATCGCTCCGGACAGGAGGGTCGCGACCAGCAGCGGGCGAGGGGCGCCGTGAGGCGGCTGCGGGGTCAGGAGGCCGATGAGCAGCAGGTAGCCACTGAAGCACGCCATGGCTCCCGAGGACACCCAGGCCAGCGCCATCCACTGCGACCGGACCGACCTGGAGATCATCATCAGCGAGAGCGCCGACGCGAGGGCCAGGGCGCCGGTCACGGCGGCGCCCACTCGACCCACGGGGTCAAGAGCGGCCGAGTCGCCGGCCAGGAGTGGTCCTCCCGCCGCCCGCCGGAGGTACCAGGCCCCCACCGCGACTGAAGACAGCATGGCGATGGTCTGGCTTGCTCGCCTGCTGTGCTGGGACGTTCGGGGTTGATGCATCCGAAGCAGCAGGAGGGTGAGAAGGCCGGCGGCCTGTGCGGCGAAGCTGCCGTAGACGGCCGCGTACACCCAAGGAGCCAGGTCGGTGCCTGCTGCTAGGGCTGGGTCGGTGACGAGAACGATGAGGTAGGTCAGGACAGGGGTGGCCATCAGCCCTGTCGCACCCCAGACGAGCGGCGCGACCAGACGCACCGTCCGGGGTCGGAGCCGTCCGACGAGGCTCCAGGCGAGGGCGATGACGACCGTGTCCAGGACCAGGGTCACCAGGTTGGCGATCATCAGGGTCGGCGATTGCATGTCGAGTCCGGGGCGAACACCCGCGTGCCCGCCGCTGAGCCAGTGGACTTTCAGGGCGAGGTACGGGAGGGTCCCGAACGCGGTGACGACGAAGGCGAAGCGTCCGCGGCCGTACGGTGGCGTGACGGTGGCCATACCGTGCAGACGGCGGAGGATGCCGATCCGTGACACGGTGCGCACTCGTGTCGCGGGCAGAACCCGATGTCAGCGCAGCTCGTACCGGAGGATCTCGACCGGGTGTCCGGCGATGGCGTGGTCAGGGGCCGTGCCGCGGCGCTGCCAGCCCAGGTGTTCGTAGAACCGGTGGGCGTTGACGTTGGTTGCTAGCACGTAGAGCTGGAGGTGCCGTCGTTGCCAGGCGTCGGCAATGTCGACGAGGGCGGTGAGCAGGGCCCTGCCGAGCCCACAACCGTGCAGGTCGGGGTGGACGTGCAGCGAGTTCACCGTGGACCACTGCGAGGATGCGCTGTTGATCATTCCGAAACCCGCCAGTCCCGCACCCGGGGACTCGGCGAGGAGGACGGCACTGTGGTCGCGCTCGTTGATCCGCCGATCCCACTTCTCGTACATCGACTCCTCGTCGATGCCGTCGACGACGCCGGGCGGCAGCGCCGGTCCGTAGGTCACGCGCTGGGACAACACATGCAACCTGGCCAGCGGACGCACATCCACCGCCGTCGCAGCCCGCAGCGTCACGGAACCGACAAGCTGCGTCGTCATTGGGCGACCATCAGCTCGTCAGTGAACCCGGCGCGCCAGTCCGGGTGGAGCGGTGCCCAGCCCAATCCGGTCTTCGCCTTGACGTTGGAGGATCCCCGCGCCCGGGTCATCATGTGCACCAACCCCTCACCGCCGGCGAGACGGGCCACCCAGACCGGGATGCGCCGGGGGGGGTGTCGGCGCCCCAGCAGTGTCGCCATGTCGACCAGCCAATCGCCGAGGCGGACCAGGTTGTCTCCACGACGTTGTAGATGCCCTGTCCGTTGTCAAAGCTGCCACCTCCGCGTCCGCTGCGTCCTGGACGTGCAGGAACGACCAGACCGCGTCGGCGTCGCCCACCATGGGAAAGCCTCGCTTGCGGATCGCCACGATCTGCTCGCCTCCGACACCGAGGGATGTCCCGGGGCCAAAGAGCGCGCCGTACCGCAGCGCACTTCCCGCGGGAAGGCGCAGACCAGGTTCTCCAGCTGCACCAGCGCGGGGAAGGTGCGGCGGAAGCCGGGGGCAGGGTTCGGGTCGAGCCGGTCCTCCTCGGTCTTGACCGGTCCTCCTTCGGGAGCCCACGGCCATCCACAGAAACTCTGCACGACCAACCGGGGGGTCGTGGGCAGCGCGGTGGCGGCCTCGATCAGCGATCGCGTGCCCACGGTGCTTGGTCGGTTCGTGGCGGCGAAAGACGCATCGCAGCGACGAAGGTTGTTCCCGAGCCCGGTCAGGGCCGTCGCCTGGTGAATGACTGCCTCCGGCCGCACGCTCTCGAGCAAAGCTGGGACCGACGCCCCGTCGAGCAGATCGAGCGGGCGCAATGAGACGCCGGGAGGCGCGAGGTCGGGGACATCTCGGGCGGTGGCGACGAGCTCATGTCCCGCGTCAACCAGCTTAGGCAACAGTGGTCGGCCCACGGCACCGGTGCCACCGACGACCAAGACACGCATGACGTCCTCCTGCACAGGAAGCCCGGCCGGCTCGGGGGATAGACGGCCGATGGCGTGTCGGTGTGACACCGACATCCACAGCCTGCCCCCGCTGGCTCGTGCGCTGACGTGACACGGGTTGCCCGTGTCACAGGGACCGGCCGGATGGACGTCTTGTGGGCGACTCGGCAGCTGGCCGACCAGATCGTGGAAGGAGACTGATTCGTGGATGTTGTCGTGTGGGCAGTGTCGATCGTGCTGGTTATCGTGTTCGGCTTCAGCGCCGTCGTGAAAGGGACTCAGTCCAAGGCGCGGACGCTGGAGCTCGGGATGACCGGCGTGGTGGACGTGCCGTTGCCGGTGATGCGCCTCACCGCACTGACCGAGGTGCTTGGCGTGGTTGGCCTCTTTGTGCCGTATGTCGCGGGTTTCGCGCCGATCCTGACTCCACTCGCCGCGATCGGGCTCGGGATCATCATGGTGTTGGCGGCCCGCATCCACCTTCGCTTGGGTGAGCCGAAGACTGCGCTGGGCAATGTAGTGCTCCTGGCCATGTGTCTCCTGGTCGCCGTGCAGCGGTGGCCTAGATGAGGTCGCGTGCTAAGCCTCTCGAGCCCGTCCCTACGCTGCTCCAACCAACCCATCGTGTTGCGACACACGGGGGCAGCAATTGCCGACTTCCGGCGAGCGATGTCCGTCATCGAGAACACGACCGAAGTGGGAGTGCCCGAGTCATGGATTCCTTTGCTTGGCACTCTCACGTGGTTGGTTTCCTCGGAATACTGATCGGCCTCGCCGGGGTGGATCCGGTCGGTCTTGCAGCCCCGGCCCGACTTGTCCTCTTTCTTTGTCGGCGCCCTAGTGGCGCACGTGCGCGTCGGCGTCCTCGACAACCTGTCCTTCCCGGGGGCGTTCTTAGTGCTCGCGTCTGCCACCCTCGCAGGTGACCGGGCTTCAATGACTCGACCAACCGTCGGAGGGGGCCGGCGACCTCGCTGACGAGCTGATCGATGAGTTCCGGCCCAAGCTCGAGGAGTGGGTCGACATTGCTCGAAGGGCAAGTTGTGCGCCGACATCGCCCTGGAGAAGTGGGGGAGGGGCTTGAAAGAAGTGCCAAGTCGATGAGAAACAGCGCGATGACACGGTGAGAACCCGTCTCGTACCGCAGCACGAGGAGCACATCGGAGACGCCGAGTGTCGCGAGAACCTACACTGGCGGGTCGAGCTCGAGGGGTTTGCCCAGCCCACCGAAGGCGTCCCAGGACGTCAGCTCCCAACGTCGGCTGTGGAGCACCGCTGCCGCCCTGCTGGGCATCGACGTCTCCGACACCATCGGTGCCGCGAGCTGACGGCGCTACCAGCGGTGGGCCACGTCGAGCACAACCCGCGAACCGGCTCCCGGCCCGGGCACAGTGAAAACCCGGAACGGCAGGCGAGCGCGAACTCCGACCCCGATCCTCGTCTGTCCCTCGAAGGTGCCGGCCCAGGCCGCCTGGCGAAGGGTGCGGTAACCGCTGACGTCGGTCAGCTCGCCAGGATTGCCGGCTGGGTAGGTGTCAGCCCCCGAGCTGTCGTAGGCGGGGGCCAGCACAACCAGCTGCAGGCGCGCGCCGCCGCGCAGAGTGACCGGCATACCGGACGGGTCCATGAGAACTGAGGAGACGTACCCGACGCGGTATCCGGCGGGGGGACCAGCCAGGTCCACGACGAGCCGGTCGAAGCAGTCGTGGCGGCCGCTGCGGACCGATGTGACGGTCGAGGCCACCAGGCCGGCGGCCTGCTTGTCGAGCGAGCCCCATCGGATCCCGCAGTAAGGCGATTGATCGGCCGATGCGGTTGGCGCGCCGGCGGCAGCTGACGGTGCGAGCACCAGCACGGCGGCCAGCAGGGTGCTGCGTACCACGGTGGTGCGATGCTTCATGGCGTCCTCCTTTGCGGACACCCCGAAGACGCGCAGCCGCCCCAGCCGGTTGACGACCAGTTCTGGTCAGTGCGCCTCGGGCAGGCGCCAGCGGGCCGTCTTGAGTCCAGCGGCGCTGGCTCGCGCTATCGCCTCCTCGACAACTCGCTCGGCGTCCTCGCGGCCCAGCCACACTGCGGACTCAACGGACTTGCCCGGCTCGAGGTCCTTGTAGGTCGCGAAGAAGTGACCGATTGCCGCGGTGTCGAACTTGTTGACGTGCTCGTACTCCCTGATGTGCGCCTGGCGTGGGTCGCCGGCTGGGATGCACAGGATCTTGTCGTCGCCGCCGGCCTCGTCGGTCATCTGGAACACCGCGATCGGCCGGGCCCGCACGACGCAGCCGGGGAAGGTCGGCTCGTCCAGCAAGACCAGGGCGTCCAGCGGGTCACCGTCCTCGCTGAGAGTGTCCTCGATGTAGCCGTAGTCGGACGGGTAGCTCATCGAGGTGAACAGCATCCGGTCCAGCCGGATGCGCCCGGTGGCGTGGTCGACCTCGTACTTGTTGCGGTGCCCCCTGGGGATCTCGATGGTGACGTCGAACTCCACGGCTGCCTCCGATGGGTGCTGGTCGGCATGACCTACGCTCGGGTTGCCTCTGGTATGCCGACAACCAAGGGTAGGGGGTGACGCAATGCGACGACCGGCGGCAGTCGCCGGCATCGGCGTCGTGCTCCTGGCCGGCTACGCGACCCTCGACGTGTTCGACCGCGCGCCAGGCGTTTTCACTCTTGCCGCGGCCGCCGATCCGGCTCCGGCAACGCCGACGCCGACGGTCCCGGTGGCCGCACCGTCGGCACCGCCTGCGGGTATGCCGCTCGCTGCCGCCGGCGAGCCCGCACCGGTGCCGTCGGCCCCGGCCCTGCAGGCTGCCGTGGCCGGCGCCCTCGGCTCGCCCGCGCTTCGGGGGACGGTCTCGGCCGTCGTCCGCGACGCCGACACGAACAGCCACCTGCTCGACGACGACGCCGACACTCCGCTGCCACCTGCGTCCGTCCTCAAACTGCTCTCGGCGACGGCGATCGACTCGGCGTTCCCGGCCGGCACCACGCTCTCGACGAGCGCCGTTCTCGACCCTGCCGCAGGACGCGTCTACCTCGTGGCCGGCGGTGACACGCTGCTCCAGCCGGGCGCCGGTGACGCCCAGACTGTCGCCGGTCGCGCCGGCCTTGCCGACCTGGCCGGACAGGCGGCTGCCGCGCTCAAGGCCCAGGGCGCCACGACGGTGAGCGTGTCCGTCGACACCACCTATGCGAGCGGGCCACCCACCGCCCCAACGTGGCCGGCGGCATACCGGGCGAGGGGGCTGACCGGTCCGGTAGCCGCGATCGGCCTGTCGACCCAGCGCGCCGTCCCCGGCCAGCCGGGCCCCGCGGATCCCGCCGCCGAAGCCGGTCGAGCCTTTGTCGCGCGGCTGCGCGAGCAGCAGGTCGCCGCCTCCTTCGACCCTGCGCCGGGCGCCGCTCCCGCCGGCGCCAAGGCTCTCGGCGCGGTCGCCTCCGCCCCGGTGGCGGACATCCTGGCCCTCGCGCTGGTCGAGAGCGACAACGCACTCACCGAGTCGCTGGCTCGTCAGGCCGCGTTCCGTTCGGGCGCGGGCAGCGACTTTGCCAGCACCGCGGCATACGTGCGCAGCGTCCTGGGGGGATGGGGGGTCGACATGACCGGGGTGACCACCTACGACGCCAGTGGGCTGACCAGACAGAGCGCCGTCCCGGCGCGCGTCATCGCCGACGTGCTCGCCCTGGGCACAACCGGGCGGGTGCCGGGCCTTCGCGACACGCTGCGACGGCTGCCCGTGGCCCATCTGACGGGGACTCTCGCCGACCGGTTCGAGACGGCGGACGCGTCGAGCGGCGCTGGGGTGGCCCGGGCCAAGACGGGTACCCTCACCGGGGTCAACACGCTCGCCGGGACGGTCGTCACGATGGACGGGCGGCTGCTCACCTTCACCGTGCTGCACCAGGGCCCCGGGGGAACACCGGCCGCGCGAGGGGCGTTGGATCGGTTCGTAGCGGCGCTCGCACAATGCGGATGTCGTTGAGCGCATGTTGTTGAGCCGGTACCGCTGATTGCTGAGGGAGCCCATGTCCGAGCCAGCCGAGTCTGAGCCTTCCGAGTCTGAGCCTGCCGAGCCTGAGCACATTGAGTCCCCTGATGAGTCACTGCCCGCCGTGGGACCGGGCCCATCGCTGGTGGACTGGGACTTCGCCTTGTCCATGGCCCGACGCCTTGGCGGGTCCGGTCCGCGGGTGAGCGCCCAGGAGGCGAGCGACATCGTCGGCGACCTGCACGAGACCGCCCGCCTTGCCCATGGCCCCGTCGCCGAGACCTCCCGCCTCGTCTCACCCCCCGGTTCGGCCCCAGTGCTCGTCGTCGACCGTCCGGGATGGGTGCAGGCCAACATCGCCTCGATGCGCTCCCTGCTGGACCCGGTCATCGCCAAGGTGCAGGCCGGCGCGCCAGGAGGGACGAACGCGACCATCGCCGCCGTCGGCGGCAAGATCACCGGCGGCGAAGTCGGCGCGATCCTCGCGTTCATGTCCACGAAGATCCTGGGCCAGTACGACCTGGCTCCGACCGGCACGCCGGCCCTGCTGCTCGTCGCGCCGAACATCGTGCAGGCCGAGCGGGAGATGAACGTGGACCCGCGCGACTTCCGGCTGTGGGTCGCCATGCACGAGGAGACCCACCGGGTGCAGTTCACGGCCGTGCCGTGGTTGCGCGCGCACATGGTGGAGACCACCCGGGCCCTGTCGCTCGAGCTGGCCCCCACCCCTTCGGAGCTAGCCGAGCGGCTCCAGCAGTTCGTCACACGTCTGCCGGACGTGTTCAGCCCGGGCAGCACCGGGCTGGCGGAGGTCTTCCTCACGCCCGCCCAGCGGGCCAAGGTCGACGAGGTGACCGCGGTCATGTCGCTCATCGAGGGTCACGCCGAGGTCGTCATGGACGACGTCGGCCCCGAGGTCATTCCGTCGGTCGCCCAGATTCGCGAGAAGTTCACCCGTCGGCGGCAGGGGGTCGGCCAGCTCGACC
>JBIOUP010000057.1:0-8099 GCA_044867305.1 Dermatophilaceae bacterium | reverse complement strand
CCGCGCTGTCTGTGAGGGTGACGTTCCCGGCGCTGACGGTTACGGTGCTGCCAGCGGCGGTCCGGCATACCCAGTCACCGACCTGGACGTACCCCGTTGCGGCTGCCCCGGTACCCACCTCGCTGAGGGCGTAGCTGCCCGCTGGGACCCGTTGCGTCGTGACGGCTGCCGAGCCGGACGGCCCCGAGATGGTCTTGCCGGACGGCGGCGGTGCCGCCGACCCGGTTGCCGTCAGGGTCCATAGCGACGGCGCCGCCGTACCGCTCTGTACCTGTTTGACGAGGGTCAAGGTGGCCTTGGGGGTATAGGTGTTGGTGTACGTGCAGGTGATCCCCGGCTTGCTCGCCGACAGCGGTGCCGGGATGTTGTTGAGCACGACCTGGCGCGCCGCCGGGTTCAGCGTCGCACCCGGCACGTCGACCAGCGTCGAGCCGTCCGCGGCATACTGCTTGCAGGTCAGGCCGGTGAGCGCCCATCTGTCGTCGTTGGGATCGTTCTCGGTTACCGTCACCGTGTTGCCGCTGGTCAGGTCACGCGTCTCGCTGCCGCCGGCGCTGAGGTTCCACGTGCCGTTGGTCCACGGCGAGCCGGCCAGCGTGGACGTCGACGTGAAGCCAAACGTCTTCGCCGGACCGGTGCCCGAGACGACCTTGGTAATGGTCAAGGTGCGGATCTGCTGCAGGGAGGCGTAGAGGCAGGCATGGGTCTGCTGTCCCTCGACGGTGGAGAACTCGTTGACCGGCGTCCCGGCCGGTGTCGCCGGGCAGGTCGTCGCGGTCGCCACCGGGACAAACCCTTGGATCACGAGGCGGAAGGTGAGGCCTCCCTGGGTCAGGGTCACGGTCGAGATCTGGCTGGCAAACGTGATGACGTCGTTCACGCCGCCGCCCGTGTTCGGCGTCTCGTCGAGGTTCCACGGGAAGCTCAGCGTGTTTGGTGCGGTGAAGCCGCCCAGCACCGTGTTGATGGTGCCGGTGAAGTACCGGTCGCTCGCAGTGATGGGGTTGTTGTAGTGGATCATCCGCCCGATGAGGAACGAGACCCCATCCTGCGCCGAGGTCACAGACGAGGGCCGGAAGCCGACGACGCTTTGCTCCGACGTACTCAGCTTGCTGGGGCACTTGTTGCCTGAGAAGCCGTGCCCGGTCTGTGCCTCGTTCGGGCTGGCGACCAATGCCGATGACGTCGGGGTGCCGGTCGGGTTGTAGGTGATGCAGTTGTCACCGCCCGTGCCGTTGTCGGCGCCGCGGTGGTTGGCCAGCTGGCCCTGGATGGTCCCGATGGTCACGGTGGCCGCTTGGGCGGACTCCGCCGGGACGACGATGGCGGTCACCGTCAGCAGCGCTCCCAGCAGCGCGAGCACGAGCGTGGTTGCGGTCGACCGCGCGCCCCGGGCTCGACTCGACACCATGCTGGATCTCCGGTTCTCCGGACGGCACGGCTGATGTCACGCAGCCGCAGCCGTCAGTGTGGCAGAAAACGGACGTGACAAAGAGGTTGGGGCGACCAGAAATATCACAGAAGGTTGCTTTCCTAGCGTGACAAATTGGTGATATGGCGCACCCGGCTGGCCACGCCGGCATACCTGCTTGCGCTCCGCCGCGTGGTGGCGAGCGCGGAGGCTGGCGCAGGCATCATCGGGAGGACCCTGTCAATCGCGAATCCGGCACCTGGACGGTGGGCACCGGCTGGCCGCGCCGGGCCGCCTCTTGCGCAACGCGCCTGCGCAGCTCCCGGCTCTGGCCCATGAACCCCCACAAGCGCTGCGCCGTATTGCCGCTGATGCTCCAGTCGTGCAGGGCGCGCTCCACCCGAACCTCGACGCGGTCGTCGGCAAGTGTCGCCTCCCCGACGAGCACGACGTTCTCCTGCCAGCTGACCTGCGGGCCGACCTGATGGAAGGTCAGGCACGCCGGCCCGGGGGCGGGTGTCACGCCCACCGGCAGCGTGACCCGGTAGCCGTATGCCGTGCGAGCGCTCGCCCGGCAGCGCGCGAGCACCGGGCGGCCCTGGTCGACCCAGGTGAGCACGGGCTCGCCAAGGCGTTCCGCGCGCCGGCCCTGATCCGACCAATCCTGCGGCGGGCGGTTGCGCGAGGCGAGCCGCGGACCGCTCGGCGCTGGGTCCGACGGCGGAGCGGCGACTTCGTTTTCCCAGACCTGAGGCGGCTGATCGAGGTTCCCACCAGGCCACCACGTGACCCGTTGCGCCGTGACCTCGACCCAGATGCGGGCGAAGTACCACCCCATGCCGCGCAGGAAGAACCCCGGCATACGAGACAGTGCCGCATTCCGCGGAAGCGACTCGCGCACGTACCGGTCGGTGTTGGCTTGCAGGTCCGCATCCCGTACCGAGGCCAGGCCCTGCACCAGGACCACCGGCGGGGCGACCAGCCCGCTGCCCGACGGCTCCGAGAACAGCAGGGCGACCTGGGGGTTGCGCCTGGCCCGCTCCGCCTTGTCCGGGTAGCTCAAGCCCGTCGTGAAGTCGAGCGTTCCGTTGCCTAGATAGGGCGTGACCGGCCAGGTCACGGGGCGGCCCGCTCGGGTCAGTGAGGCGTACTCGCACACCTGCAGGTTCCCGAAGACGGGTGTGAGTTCGGGTGGCCAGAGGTCCGGCTGGGCAGCGGTCATCCGGCCAGGATAGAGACGGTGACCCTGCTGCTGTGGCGCGGTTCACCTGCCAGGCCGGCGAACTCGCCCAGCCGATAGCGTCGTGGGTAGGAAAAGCCGGGCCTGAATCCCCGGTGGAATGTCGATGCCAAGGAGCCTGTCATGCCAGTGGACCCAGCCGTCGCCGGAGTCATCGCCATCCGGGCGCAACGCAACCTGCCGGCATACGCGGACATCACGGTCGAGCAGCTGCGCGCAGGAGTCGAGATGACGCGCGCCCTGCAGAAGCCGCCTCAGCAGGTCGCCGCGGCCATCGACGCGGCATACGGCCGCGAGCCCGAGCAGGCGCAGCGCATCTACGTGCCGGCGACCGGGTCGGCCCCGTTCCCCGTCATCGTGCACTACCACGGCGGCGGGTTCGTGACCGGAAGCCTTGACCTGCTCGACGAACCAAGCCGGGCGCTGGCGAACGACGTCGAGGCCATCGTCGTCGCGACGACGTATCGCAAGGCGCCCGAGTCGAAGTTCCCGGCCGCCCACGAGGACGCCATGACCGCTTTGAGATGGGTGGCCGAGCACGTCGCCGACCACGGGGGTGACCCCTCCCGTCTTGCCGTCATGGGCGACAGCGCGGGCGCGAACCTGGCGGCTTCCGTGGCGATCCGGGCGCGCGACGAGGGCGAGCCGGCGCTGGCGGCCGTGGCGCTGCTCTACCCGATGGTGTCGCCGGACGCCGACACCCCGTCGCGGCGGGACTACGACGAGGGATACATCATCGACGCGCCGGCGGTGGAGTTCTACCGCGCGCAGTATGCCGCGAGCTCGCAGGACGACCTCGACCCTCGCATGGCGCTCGACCGCACGCCCTCGCTCGCCGGCCTGCCCCCCACCCTGGTGCTGACCAACGAGTACGACATGATGCGCGACGAGGGGGAGGCCTTCGCCCGCCGGCTCGCCGAGGAGGGTGTCGAGGTGACGGCCAGGCGGTTCGACGGGCTGGTGCACATCGTCTACTGGATGTCCGGTGCCGTGCCGAGGCAAGCCGATATGCACGCGGCGGTCGTCGAGTTCCTGCGCAAACACCTCGCCTGACGCCGCGGCCCTTCTCAACCGCCCATCGAAAGGTCCGTAGGTGCTGTTTCGCGACCTGAGTAACAGCATCTATTGACCACTCGATGAGGACATCTTCTGCGCAATCGCCGCGAAGGCGTCCAGGGACGTCGGGTCGGCGAGGCTCTCCCTGCTTGCCGCCTCGTCGACGGCCTGGCCGTGCAGGATCCGCTTGACGGGCACCTCGAGCTTCTTGCCGGTGCGGTTGTACGGGATGGCCGGTACCTGCGCCACCCGATCCGGCACGTGCCGCGGCGACAGCGCATCGCGCAGCACCGCCCGAATCCTCGCGACGAGAGTGTCGTCGAGTATGCCGTCCGGCACGGTGACGAAGAGCAGCAGCTGCCCGGCGCCACCCTCCGGGTCCTCCAAGTGGACCACCAGGCTGTCGCCGATCTCGGGCACGGTCTCCATCGCGCGGTAGAAGTCGGCGGTTCCCAGACGCACTCCGCCCCGGTTGAGCGTCGCGTCCGAGCGGCCCGTGATGACGCATGAGCCACGCGGGTCGAACCGCACCCAGTCGCCATGCCGCCAGACCCCGGGGAAGTGCTCGAAGTACGCGGCGCGGAAACGGCGCCCGTCGGTGTCTCCCCAGAACCCGAGCGGCATCGATGGCATCGGCGCAGTGATGACCAGCTCGCCGAGCTCGCCCACGACCGGGGTGCCGTCGGGCGCGAACGCCTTGGCGTCGATGCCCAGTCCCGGCCCGGACATCTGGCCCGCCCACACCGGCTGCATCGGGCTGCCATGGACGATCCCGGAGCACACGTCGGTGCCCCCGCTGCCGACATTGAGCAGCGCCCGCGTCCCCAACGCGTCGCGCACCCACTGGTACCCCTCGAGCGGCAACGGGCTGCCGGTCACTCCGTACTGGCGAACTCGCGACAGGTCGTGGTCGCGCGCCGGCATGAGTGCCGCCCGGCGGCAGGCATGCAGGTATGCCGCGCTCAGCCCCATGAGCGTGGTTCCGGTCTCCTCAGCGAGGCGCCACTGCCGGTGCAGGTCCGGGTAGGTCGGATCGCCGTCGATCATGACCATGGATGCGCGGTGCAGCAGCGCTGAGACCATGGCGTTCCACATCATCCACGCGGTTGTCGTGAACCACAGCAGCCGGTCGCCGGGCTGCAGGTCCCAGTGGAAGCCGTGGTTCTTGAGGTGCTCCAGCAGGATGCCGCCGTGCCCGTGCACGATCGCCTTCGGTATGCCGGTCGTGCCCGAGGAGAACAACACGTAGAGCGGATGGTCGAACGGCACTGCCGCGAAGGCCAGGTCCCCGTCGTTGTCGGCGAGCAGGTCGTCCCAGCCGATCGAGTCGGGAAGGGACTGACCGGCATACGGCACGTCGACGACATGCTCGAGGCCGGGCAGCCCGGCGCGGATCGCCGCCACCGCCTCGCGCCGGTCGACCAGCTTGGTGCCGAAGACGTACCCGTCCACGGCCAGCAGCACCTTCGGCTGCACCTGGCCGAACCGGTCGAGCACCGCCCCGGTGCCGAACTCCGGAGCGCACGTCGCCCATACCGCGCCGAGGCTCGCGGTGGCGAGAAAGGCGACGAGGGTCTCGGGGATGTTGGGCAGGTATGCGGCCACGACGTCACCTCTGCCGACTCCGAGGCGCCGCAAGCCTGCTCGCGCTCGGCGGACCTGCTCGCGCAGCTGCGCGAACGTGAGCTCGACATCGGGTCTGGTCTGCGAGTAGGCGACAACAGCGATCTCGTCGGCGTCCTCCGGCAGGCCGATGGTGTGCTCGGCGTAGTTGAGCGTGGCGCCCGGGAACCACCGGGCACCCGGCATGGAGCGCTCGGCCAATATCCGCTCGTACGGGGTATGCGCCTTGACCCCGAAGTACGCCCACACCACCCCCCAGAACCCCTCAAGGTCCTCGACCGACCAGCGCCACAAGGCATCCCAGTCCGCCAGGTCGACACCGCGGTTGCTCCCGAGCCAGGTCATGAAGCGGCCGACCTGGCTGGTCTGCCGGGCGTCAGGGTCGGGCTCGCGCATCACCTCGCCGAAGCGCAACGGTTGGCTTGCTGTGGGTCGTGTCGACATCCGCCCTCCTTCATCGGGCCAGCCCCTCCCCGAGAGGTCAGCATGTGCTGTTTCAAGGCCCGAATGACAGCATCAACTGACCACTCGGCGAAAGGGGTCCGGCGGAAGCGGCGGCCCGGCCGGTCGACGACGCCAAGCCGGGACGACATCAGCGCGCGGCGAGGACCTGCTCGGCGATGAGCGCGGCAATGGGCATGGCCGAGGTGGCTGCCGGGGAGGGCGCGTTGCACACGTGCAGCATGCGGTCGGTCCGCTTCAACAGGAAGTCGTGCACGAGAGTCCCGTCGCCGAGCACCGCCTGGGCCCGTATGCCGGCCGGCTCCGGCAGCAGGTCCTCGACCGTGAGGCTGGGACAGTACTTGCGCACCAGCTTGAGGTAGCCGGGCGTGTACAGTGAGTTCCATTGCTCGGCAAGGCCGCTGCGCACTTGAGCCCGGGCGACCTTCCAAAAGCCAGGGAAGCGCGCCAAGCTCGCGACGTCGTGCCGGTCGACGGACAGCTTGCGGTAGCCCTCGCGCGCGAAGCCCAACACCGCGTTCGGCCCGACCGTGACGCCACCGTCCATCATGAGCGTCAGGTGCACGCCGAGGAACGGCAGGTCCGGGTCCGGCACCGGGTAGATGAGGGTCGACACAATGCCGTTGCGGCTCGCGGGCAGCCGGTAGTACTCGCCGCGGAACGGCACGATCTGGAAGTCCACATCCAGCCCGGCCAGCCGCGCCAGCCGGTCAGCCTGCAGCCCCCCGCACACGACGAGCGCCTTGGCGTAGGTCCTCTCCCGGTCGCGGACGTCGACCGCGACCTCGCTGAGCGACTCGTGTATGCCGGTCACCTCGGCACCGAGCTCGATGCGCCCGCCGGCGTTGCGCACCGCCTTGGCCATGGCCCGGCATACCTGGGTGTAGTCGACGATGCCCGTCGAGCGCAGGAAGATCGCCCCCACCCCGACGATGTTCGGTTCGCGTTCGCGCAGCCGGGCCGCGTCGACGAGCTCGACGTCGAGCCCGTTGAGCAGCGCCCGCTCGTGCAGGTCGCGCATCCGGGCCAGCTCCACGTCGTCGGTCGCGACGATGAGCTTGCCCGTGTCGCGGTAGGGAATGCCCTGCTCGTCGCAGAAGTGGCGGGTCCACTGCGCGCCTTCCTTGCAGAGGCGCGCCTTGAGGCTGCCCGGCGCGTAGTAGATGCCCGCGTGGATGACGCCGCTGTTGTGCCCGGTCTGGTGCCGGGCGACATCGAGCTCTTTCTCGAGGACGACGACGTCAGCGCCGGGCCGCTCACGAAGCAAGGTCAGCGCGGTCGCGAGGCCGACGATGCCCGCGCCCACCACGCAGTAGTCGCTGACGCGGCCCATGGACAACCCTCCCCGCTGCCGTGCCTTGGTCAGTCTAGGGGCCAGGCACTCGACTTCGGGCGCGATCGAGGTCGGTAGGCTCCCACGGTGGCCAGCCCAGCCGACGCCCAAGCCGAGCGACGCCTGCACCTGGACACCGAGGGCGTCGCGCTCATCGTCGGCTGTTGCGTCGTGTGGGGACTGGGCCAGGTCGCTTCCAAGGTCGCGCTCACCCAGATACCGCCCCTGACCCAGGCCGGCATCCGCTCTTTCGGTGCCACGCTGCTCGTGTACACCTGGGCGACCTGGCGACGTGTGCCGATGTGGCAGCGGGACCGCACGCTGTGGCCCGGCCTGCTCGCCGGAGCGCTGTTCGCGGGCGAGTTCGCCGCGGTGTACTCCGGGCTGCGGTTCACCACCGCGGGCCGGATGACCGTGTTCCTCTACCTGGCCCCTTTCGTCGTCGCAGCCGGGATGACGTTCGTCGACCGCAGCGAACGGCTGGGCCGGCTCGGCATAATCGGGCTGGTCACCGCGTTCGGCGGCGTGGCGCTCGCCTTCTCGGAAGGCTTCACCAGCGGTGCCGCAGCGCCTGAGCAATGGATCGGCGACTTGCTCGGCATACTCGCCGCCGTGCTGTGGGGAGCCACGACGCTCGTGGTGCGGGCCACTGCGCTGGCGCCGGCCCCCGCAGCCAAGACCCTGCTCTACCAGCTCGCGGTGTCCGCCGTCGTGCTCACCGCCGCTGGGCTGCTGCTCGAGCCGACTCTCTCGTGGCCGTTGCATCCCGAGGTGGCGCTCTCCCTGCTGTTCCAGATCTTCCTCATCAGCTCGACGAGCTACCTGCTGTGGTTCTGGCTGATCCTGCGGTATGCCGCCGCGCGCCTGTCTGCGTTCACTCTCCTCACGCCGGTGGTCGGCCTCTTTGCTGGGGCGTGGCTGCTGCACGAGCCGGTCACCCCGCGTCTGCTCATCGCGCTGGCGACAGTGTGCCT
>JBIOUP010000056.1:0-11714 GCA_044867305.1 Dermatophilaceae bacterium | reverse complement strand
TCGCCCAGCACCGTGGCGCTGTCGACGATGTCGGCCGAAAGCCGTTGGCGGGCGGCGTCTTGGCTGGCCACGGCCGCCGACAGGCGCTCGCGCAGCCCGCCGATGCCCTCGCCCGTCCGGGCCGAGGTCAGGTAAACGTGGGCGGTCTGCAGGCCATCTGCGGAGAGCAGCCGCAGCAGGTCCTCGCGGCACTGGGCACCGTCCTCGACCGAGAGCCGGTCGGCCTGGTTGAGCACGACGAGGGTGACCGTGTCGTGGGAGGCGAGCCGTCGAAGGTACTCGTCGTGCAGCAACGCATCGGCGTACTTCTGTGGGTCGGTCACCCAGATGAAGACGTCGACGAGCTCGAGGATGCGGCGGGCCTCCACACGGTGGGACTGCACGCGTGAGTCGAAGTCGGGTAGGTCGAGCAACACCAGTCGTTCCAAGCTGGGCAAGGTCAGCGCAGCGGCGTCCGCACCGGTGCGCTCGTCCACGAGGTGGCGCGAGGTCACCCCCAGCCAGTCCAACAGCTGGAAGGCCGGCTCGCTGCCCCAGACCGCAGCCGTCGGTGTCGAGGTCGTCGGCCGCCGCGCGCCGATGGCCGCCACTGGGTGCCCGACAAGCGCGTTGAACAGGGACGACTCGCCGCTCCCGGTCGCTCCGGCCAGGGCAGCGACGGTGTGGCTGCCCACGATGGCGGTGCGCTCGGCGACCTTCGCGACGAGCCGGCGCGCACTGGCGACCGCGGCGTCGTCCAGCTCGGTGCCGCCTGCGTCGAGGGCCATCTCGAGGGCGGCGGCCTGCGCGTACAGGTGCTCGGCGGACACGGTCTCGGCGGGTCGCTCGCCCGTGTGCAGGCTCACCGGGCGGCCTTCACGGCGAGGGCAGCCGCGGTGAGCCGCCGACCCTGGTCGCGTGGCACCTGCCTGCTCTCGACGGCGCCCTGGAACCGGCTCGACTCGCCCGCGAAGAGCTCCTGCACCCGTTCGAGAAGGGCGGCTCGTGCCTTGTTCGCGAGCGAGCGCACCGCCTGGTCGCCGAAGATCGCCTCCAGCAGCTTCTGCCCCAGCAGGGCGGTGCCACCGGCAATGCCCGCCTCGGCCCCGGTGACCCCGCCGGTGTAGGCGAAGGTCACCAGCATGAGGACGACACCAACGCCGTTCACCCCGTATGCCGCGACGCGGGCTGTGGTGCGCCGGTCCCGCCCCTCGTTTCGCACCAGGGTGAGCACGTCGTCCTGCCAGTGCCGCACCAGCGTCTCCACCTGCGCGGAGAGCTCCGGGGACGGTGAGCCGAGCCCGGGGTGGGCCGCGAGGAGCTGCTCGCCACCTGGCATACCGCTCCAGGAGCGCGCCACCCGCGATGCCGCGGACTGCGCCTCTGCCATGACGAGCGCGGCCACCCCGGTGTGCAACGCCTCGCCGAGGTCGCGCCCCGGCGGCGGCTGGCCCTTGACCATGGCGACGAGCCGGTCACGGATGCGGGAGACCCCGGACTCGACCTGTTTGAAGAACTCGCCGGTGCCGACGAACTCCTGCCAGCGCGACAGCACCTCGCCGCGCAGCAGGGTGCCGTCGGTGATGCCGGTGTGGACTGCTTCGGCGGCCTCCGCGTATGCCGTATCGGCGGCGGACAGCAGCGTCTTGGTCGCCTCCAGCTGGGCAGTCGTGGCGTCGACGAGGGCGTAGGTGCGCGGCTCGAGCGAGTCCAGCGCGCCGGTGAGGGTCTGGCGCACGACGATCGCGCGTGCCTTCGCGTCGCGCGCGAGCGCGGACAGCCAGGCATGCAGCCGGCCGATCTCGTCGGGTCCGAGCAGCCCCTCAGGGCTCAGCGTGGTCTCCGGCACGGTGAACAGCGGGGCCAGCCCGAGTCCTTGCTCCTTGAGCATCGAGACCAGATGGGGGCGCACCTCCTCGACCGCTTCCGGGGGGACACGGTCGAGGACGACCGCGATGGAGGTGCCGCGCTCGGAGGCCTGACGCAACAACGCCCAAGGGACCGCGTCGGCATACCGCGCCGCCGTGGTGACGAAAATCCACAGGTCGGCCGCGGCGAGCAGCTGCTCGGCGAGCTCGCGGTTGCTGTGGACCACCGAGTCGATGTCCGGCGCGTCGAGCAGAGCCAGGCCGGGGGGCAGCGTGTCCGAGGCGACGAGCCGGACCGAAGACGGGTCTTGGGGCGCAGGGTCCGCTCCGGTCACGCGACCCAGGCCGGCGAGAACCCGGTCTCCGGTGAACCAGGTCTCGTCGCTCGGATGGTGCACCAGGACGGGCGAGCGGGTGGTGGGGCGTAGCACCCCTGGACGGCTGACGACCGCGCCGACGAGGGAGTTGACGAGGGTGGACTTGCCTGCGCCCGTGGAGCCGCCGACCACGGCAAGCAGTGGGGCGTCGATCGAGGCCAGCCGAGGCAGGATGTAGTCGTCGAGCTGGTGCAGTAGCTGCAGGCGTGCGGTCGCGGCCTCGGCGGTGCCGGGCAGGTTGAGGGGCAGCACCGACTCGGAGATCTGCTCGCGCAGTCTCTCGACCGTGCCGAGCAGGTCAGACAGCTCGATCGTCGAGGTGCTGGCCGCGGTCACTCGGCCATCCTCGCAACTGGCCACGGTGGCCTCAAGGCGCCGGGCCGATGGCCAGCGGACCGGTGCCGGTGGCGTGGACCCCGGCCAGTAGCGTGGGTAGGTGACCACGTCACCGACGGAACGGCACCCTCGATCCGAGGGTGAGCCGCATCAGTACCGTCAGGTTGCGGAGTCGTTCGGCTCGGACGCCGAGCGCTACGACCGAAGCCGGCTGCGCTACCCCGAGGCGCTCGTGGCGCGAATCGTCGCGGCCAGCCCCGGCCGTGACGTTCTCGATGTCGGGTGCGGTACCGGTATCGAGGCCCGGCAGTTCCGGGCGGCTGGTTGCCTGGTGCTCGGGATCGAGCCGGACCCGCGTATGGGGCAGTTCGCCCGCGATACCGGTATCGAGGTCGAGGTGTCGACGTTCGAGCTCTGGGATCCGAAGGGCCGCAGTTTCGATGCCGTGGTCGCCGGCACAGCGTGGCACTGGGTGGACCCGCTCGAAGGTGCCGCGAAGGCGGCGCAGGTGCTGCGGGCGGGTGGGCGGCTCGCACCGTTCTGGCATGTGTTCGAGCTTCCGGCCGTTGTGGCGAATGCGTTCGCAACCGTCTACCGGAGGGTGGCGCCTGAGTCGCCGTTCACCGTCCAGCCGGCGAGCCAAGGCCTGGACGCCTATCAGCCGTTGCTGACCAAGGCCGCGGACGGCATACGAGTGTCGGGCGGGTTCAGCGAACCGGAGCAGTGGCGCCACGACTGGGAGCAGACCTACACGCGCGACGAGTGGCTGGACCAGCTACCGACCTCGGGCGCCCTGACCCGGCTCTTGCCCGAGCAGGTAGCGCGGATCTCGACCGAGGTGGGAGGTGCGATCGACTCCATAGGAGGGCGTTTCACGGCGTCCTACACCACCGTTGCGGTCACCGCGGTGCGACGTACATCCTGACGCCGCGCCACGCGGACCCACCCTCTCTGGGTGAGGCGCGCAGACCCATGACCGGGCAGGCTTCGGACAGGCCCCGGCTCAACACCACGATCCGGGGCCGCCAAAACCGAACGAAAGGCAAGCGAGTGACGACCACCGACCCCACCTTCGGAAGCATCCTGCTGTGGACGTTCTGGTTCTTCATCTGGATCTCCGCCATCATCATCTGGTTCCGGTGCGTCATCGACATGTTCAGCGACCACACGCTGGGCGGTTGGGCCAAGGCCGGCTGGGCGATCGTGCTTGTCTTCCTGCCCTGGCTCGGCGCACTGATCTACCTGATCGCCCGCGGTCGCAGCATGGGCGAACGGCAGATGGCCGCTCTCGCTCAGCGCCAAGCCGACCAGGAGCGCTATATCAAGCAGGTCGCCGCCCAGTCCGGCAGCGCCCCCGAGCAGATCGCCCAGGCGAAACAACTGCTCGACTCAGGTGCCATCTCCCAAGCCGAGTTCGACCAGCTCAAGGCGAAGGCGCTGACCTGATCAGCTGATCGTGCGCCCCCGGCAGGACTCGAACCTGCAACCTGCGGATTAGAAGGCCGCTGCACTATCCGTTGTGCTACGGGGGCTAAGGCGAACTCTGCGGCAAACTCCAGGACCTGCCGTGTGCTCCATGATGCATCGTGGAGTAAACACCAACTCGTGGAGTTGGTGAACGCCCGAGCGGGGTGAGCAGCCGCGGCCTCACACAATCGGTGAGCCGATGAAGCCTCGGCGGTGCGCGGTGATCGCTGCCAACAGCGACAGCTCGCGCTCTCGAGCGCCCGGCTCGGCAGAGCCCCGGACCATTCGAGCGCGCAGCAGGGCCAGGTCACTGGCTGCGTCCTGGAAGGCGCGCATCGACGCGAGCCCGATCGATCCGCCGTTGGCGCGGGCCCAGGCGCGAGCGGTCCGGCGCTGCGACAGCGACGCCAGCATGCCGACCTCGTAGTGGGTGAGCCAGCCGGCGTCGGCATACTGGCTGAGATACCGCCGGATCAACGAGGCCTCACGCACCCGCATGACGACGACCAGGACGACAAACCCGACGAACACCGGGACCTGGAAGGCGAAGTACATCTCGGTGTATCGGCCCACCGACGCCGACAGGTTCCAGATGCCGTGCAGCAGCACCGCGCAACAGAAGCCCCCGAACCCGAACGCGAGCCGGCCCGGCAGGGTGCGGGCGACCGACGCCGCCAGACCCAGCCCGATGCCGGTGCATGCCGTGAACAGCGGGTGCGCGAACGGAGCCATGACGCAGCGCAACACGAAGACCGTGTTGAGCCCGGCGATCCCATACTCCTGGTACGCCCGACCGAGGTAGAGGATGTTCTCGCTGAAGGCGAAGCCGGCGCCGACGAGACCGGCATACACGACGCCGTCGAGCACCCCGTCGAACTCGCGCCGGCGAAACAGCAGGATGAACAGCACCCCAAGCCCCTTGAGGCCCTCCTCGACGGGGGGCGCCGTCCAGACCGCCGACAGCGTGACCGGGTCTTGCGCCCCGGTCGCCTCGAAGAACAGGTGCACTCCGGTGTTGAGGAACAACGCGCCGACCGGAGCACAGAGGCTGCCCCACAGGAAGGCGAACACCAGGTAGCGCGCCGGCTCGGCCTCGAGGCGATCGAGCCACAGGAAGGTCGGTACGACGACGAAGAGCGGCAGAGCGGCGAACACGGCGGCGAGCGCGGCGCTGCGTGGCCCGAGGTCGGCGTCCAGGAACAGCGCCAGCACCAGCCAGCACAGGAAGAACCCGACGGCGATGAGGCCGGAGGTGAGCGTGCGGCGCCGGGCGGGGCGCGAGGTGGGGTTCGGGACGCTGGAGTAGCGCTGAGCGGGGTATGCCGGGCGCGGCCGCGTCGCGGGCGGGCCCGGCCCCACTCCCCCTGCAGCCATGGGCGCCAGAGTAGTCCAGTCCGGTCTACCCTCGAGTACGCCCGATGCGGCCGTCAGAGAGGACAGCCATGGACAGCAACGACGACACGAGCACCGACGCCAGCGCCGCCGAGGCCAAGGCCAAGCGTCAGCCCGGGGCGTACCCCTCCGTGGGGGAGGCCCTCACGGTCAAGCGTCGGGCGTACCTGCTCAACGACGGCGAGGGGCGCACGTGGCTCGCGCTCGACCCGGTTGTTGTGCCGGGAGGAGTGATGTCGCCCCTGGTCCCGGGCCAGACCGCCAAGGTGGTAGCCGTCGAGGACGACGGGGTGTTGCTGAGGGTGAGCTCTCCAGGTGGCACGGATGCCGACCTCGACGCCTTCCTCGTGCCCCGGCGGATGGTGCCGCCGGCCATGGGAGCCCAGCCACACACTCCTTGAGTTGGTGTCTGCTCCGCGATACATCGCGGAGTGACTGAGAACTCGTTGAGCTTGCCCCCGAGCCGGCCGGTCAGTCGGCGCGCAGAGCCCTCGCCCGGGCCGCGAGCTCGACGGCCCGGGAGACTCGCGAGCTATCGCCGAGGCGGCCGGCGAGTGCATGTGCCTCCTGGGCGTGGGCGAGCGCCTCGGCAGGGTCGGCACTGACGTCGGCGAGCACCAGCATGGCCTGGAGCGCTCCGACCCGATAGCCATGCCGACGGGCGATCGCGAGGGCTTCCTGAGCGCTCGCCACTGCCTGGCTCAGGTCGCCGGATGAGCGGGCGGCCTCAGCCAAGTGCTGCAGAGCCAGCCGCGTGCCAGAGGAGTCTCCCAGGACGCGGTAGCTTTCGACCGCAAGCTTGGCCAGTTCCATGGCTCGGTCGGAGTCGCCGAGCTGCTCGTTGATGCTGCCGAGCAGGTCCAGGGCTCCGGCGGAACCCCAGCTGTCCGCGGCCTCCTCGAACTCCTCGAGCGCGCGGATCGCCTCGGCCAGCGCGGCCGTCGGGTCGCCGCCGTACAACAACGCCGAAGCGCCGCACCGGCGCGACCAGGCCACCGCCCACCGGTCTCCGACAGAGGCGAACCGGCTCACCGACGCCGCGGCACTGGCGAACGCGTCGGCGAACCGCCCCAGGTCGCCCTCGGCCCGCGCACGGACCCCCCACGCGAGGCCCTGGCTCCATGCGCCGGCGGCAGGCTCCTCGAGGACGCGTCGGCAAAGCTGCAGGGTCTCGTCGTAGTCGTCCTCGACCCAGGCCAGATAGCCCAGTCCGGCGAACGCCGCTGCATCGCTGCACCTGGCACCCGTTGTCGCTCGGCGAAGCAACGAGCGCCCCAGCGAGGATCGGCTGGTCCGAAACCAGTACCACCACAGCCGGCCGCCCATGAGCTGAGCGAGCGGGACGTCGTGCTCGCAGGCCCATCCAAGCGCCTGCGTCAGGTTGGCGTCGTCGGCATCGAGCCGGTCGAGCGCGCGCCCCTCGGCCGGCCCGTGGAAGGCTTCGGCAGCATCTGTCACCAGTGCGGCGAACGCCGCCGCGTGCGCAGCCTCCACCTCCGCGGCGCCTGCGGACGCAGCCAGCTGCTCCGCCGCGTGCACGCGGATCGACTCGTGCATCAGCAACCGGGTGCGCCCGGCCCGCTGGCCGTGCACGAGCAGGGACTTGTCCACCAACCCCGAGACCACGCGGTGGAAGCTGGCCGAGTCGCCCAGACCGCATACGGCTTCGGCCTGCGGCAATGCCGCCCCGTCGCGAAAGGCCGCGAGGCGCTCGTAGCAGCGGCGCTCCTCCTCGGTGAGCAACCGGTGGCTCCACGCCACCGTCGCGATCAGCGAATGATGGCGTTCGGCAACGGTTCTCGGGCCGCCGGTGAGCACGGCGAACCGGTCGTCCAAGCCCGCGGCCAGCTCCGCCGCGGTCATCGAGCGCAGCCGCGCTGCGGCCAGCTCGAGGGCAAGGGGAAGCCCGTCCAGGTCCCGGCAGATCCTCGTGACCGCCTCGGCGTTGTCGGCCGTGAGCTGGAAGCTCGGCTCCGCCGCGACGGCCAGCCGGCACAGCAGCTCGACCGCCGGCGAGTCCCGCAACTGCGCCAGCCCGGGCGGGTGCGCCTCCTCGAGCGGGTCGGGCAGCGCGAGTGGGGCCAGCATCGACACGACCTCGCCAGGGGTGCGAAGCCGCTCCCTGCTTGTGGCCAGCACGACGAGCCCGGGGCACCGGCTGGTGAGGGTGCTGACCACATCGGCCACCTCGGTCACCAGGTGTTCGCACGAGTCGAGCACGAGCAGGGTGCGGGCCGCCCCCACAGCGGCCTCCACGGCGTCGGCGTAGGCGCCTGGCCCGTCCCACGTGACGCCGATCGCGTCCGTGACGACCCGGCATACCCCACCAGCAGCGACGGCCGCCAGATCAGCCCATCCCACGCCCCCGGGGAAGCCCTCCTTCACGGCGGCGCAGGCCCGGACAGCCAGAGCGGTCTTGCCGACCCCGCCCGTGCCCACGACGGTGACCACCCGGTCAGTGCCGAGCAACGCGGTGAGCCTGGCCAGCTCGCCGTCCCGCCCGACCAGCCGGCCAACCGGAACCGGCGGCCGCACGGGGTCCTGGCCGGCTGCCCGAGCGCCGGCGAAGGGGGCGGACGGCGGTCCCTGCAGCTGCGGGTCCTGGCGCAGCATGGCCATCTCGAGCGCGCGCAGCCGCGGCCCGGGCTCGATGCCCAGCTCCTGGTCGAGGACGGCCTTGACGGCGCGGTATGCCGTGAGCGCCTCGGCCTGCTGGCCGCAGCGGTACCGAGTGAGAATGTGCAGCTCCTGCAGGCCCTCGGCAAAGGGATGCTCGGCCGCAAGCCGCGCCAGCTCGTCGAGGATTGCGGCATGCTGACCCAGCTGCAGCCGAGCCCTGGCAAGCGCCTCCCGGGCGGCGAGGATCTGCTCTTCGAGGCGCACAGCGTGCCGCTCGAGGTACTCGACGGAGCGCACGTCGGCCAGCGGGGCGCCCCGGACGAGGGCCAGTCCCACGGTGAGCTCGCGGGCCACCGCCTCGGCGTCCGTGCTGTCCGCGGCACGAGCCAGATGACGCTGAAACGCTTGCAGGTCAGTGCTTTCCCCCGGAAGGGTCAGCGAGTAGCCGGTCGCGGCATGGGTTGTCACTGCGCCCGCGGGAAGCAAGCTGCGCAGGTGCGAGACGTGCCGTTGCAGGGTGTTGTGCGCCGAGGCCGGTGGGTCCTCGCCCCAGACCGCTTCCAGCAAGCGGTCGCTCGTCACCAGCTGGCCGGGGTGTAGGGCGAGCACGGCGAGCACCGACTTGCGGCGCAGCCCGGCCAACGGGCCGCCGGCCTCGTCCGTGGCGACCGGCCCGGCCGCGATCTGCACCGGACCGAGCAGCTGGATGTGCACACTTCTCCCGCACGCAGACCGATGGCGGACCGCTTCAGTGTAGGAGCGAGCCTGGCTGGCGTCGCGTTTCAGGCCGGTTTCAGGTCGCTCCCCCACGATTGCCGACATCAGCCAGGGAGCAGGCCGCCCGAGCGGCCCGACACGCGGGAGACCCGATGCGCGAGGACGAGTTCCTGATCGCCGACCCGGTGTTCTGCGACACCATCGAGGCGGCCCAGGACGGCACGGGCTTCACGGCCGCTGGCCGCGTGGCGCCGCCTGGGTGGGGCCGGATAGAGCGCGGCGTGTGGACCGGGTTTCAGCCCTTGGGCCTGACCCTGCCGGCGCAAGGCTGGAAGGTGCACGTCTCCACCACCGCCGAGCACGCCGAGCATGCCCTGGCCGAGGTGTGGGACTACTGCGTCAACGCGGGCGTCGCCTTCAAGCTGCTGCGCTCGGCGCGCATCCACAGCTTGCTCAACGCCAAGGGAGCCAGCCGCTCCTCCAGCGGCAAGCTCGCGGCCATCTACCCCGTCACCGAGCAGGAGCTGCAGGCGACGCTGTCGGGCCTGCAGAGCCGGCTGGGCGGCCTGCCCGGTCCGTACGTCCTGACCGACCTGCGCTGGGGATCCGGTCCGCTCTACGTGCGCTACGGCGCATTCCTCGACGTCTGGGGTGCCTCGCCGGTCACCGGAGAGCCGGTGCTGTGCCTGACGCGCCCCGACGGGAGGGTCGAGCCTGACCTGCGCCGGCCGGTCTTCCAGGTGCCCAGCTGGGCTCGGGTCCCCGACTTCATCCAGGAACAGATCGACGCCGCGGCCGATGTCGTGCACGGAGACATCGGCTACGTCATCGAGCGAGCCCTGCACTCCAGCAACGCCGGCGGCGTGTATGCCGGTCGCGACCGCCACGGGCGCGCGGTCGTGCTCAAGGAGGCTCGGCCGAACGCCGGCCTCGACGGGCACGGCGCCGACGCGGTGTCGCGGCTGCGCCACGAAGCGCACGCCCTGCGCGTGATGAGCGGCAGCGGGGTGACCCCTGAGCTGGTCGAGGAGCTCACCTGGTGGGAGCACAGCTTTTTGGTCCAGGAGTACGTCGATGGCGAGACGCTGCACGACCGGATCGCCCGCACCTACCCGTACATCTACCCATCCCCCTCCCCCGAGGCGCTGCGTGAGTACACCGACTGGGCAATCGAGCTGATCGAGCGTGTGCACAAGGCGGTGGACCTGTTCCACGAGCGCGGGCTCGTGTTCGGCGACCTGCACCCGGCCAACATCATGCTGGCCACGGACGGCCGGGTGGTGCTGCTGGACCCCGAGCTCAGCTTCGACGCTGCCGACACCGAGCACCGGGTCACCCTCGGCGACCCCGGCTACCGACACCCGGCGCTGGTCAGCGGTGGCCGATGTCTCGACGACTACGCCCTCACCTGCCTTCGGCTCGCCCTCTTCCTGCCGCTGACCTCGATGCTGTACTGGGATCGCGACTTGTCCGAGGGTGGCAAGGCCGAGCAGCTGGCTCGCGCAGCGATGGAACGCTTCCCGCTGCCCCATGGCTGGGACCGCGCGATCCTCGCCGACCTGCGCCGGCTGGCCGGCGTCGCGCCGCCGGCCGAAGCTCCGACGTCGCTGGGGGCGCGTCGGTCGGCGCGGGCCCTCGGTTCGGCGCGACGCTGGCCGTGGCTGCTCGCCGAGACCATCCTGGCCACCGCCACCCCTGAGCGGCCCGACCGGCTCTACCCCGGTGGCCCCCAAGGTTTCGCCGTCAGCCCCACCAGCGTCGCCCACGGCGCCGGCGGCGTACTGCACGCGCTCTCGCAGGTGCTGCCGGACGCCATCCCCGCCTCACACGTTGCGTGGCTGGCCAGGGCAGCACAGGAGGACCGCGGCCCGTTCACCGGGCTCTTCGACGGACTCGTCGGGGCGGGCGTCGTTCTCGCCGAGCTGGGCGAGCCAGAACGCGGCCTCGCCGTCCTGGAGCGGGCCAAAGGCCGCTTTGCCCTCAGCGGGTCCGCGGACCTGTTCGGCGGCGCCGCTGGGCGTGGTCTCGGGGCGCTACGACTGCACGTCCTGACCGGCTCGCCGGCCGCGCTTGCCGTTGCCGAGCAGGCCGGGGAGCAGCTCGCCGCGCTCGTGGCCGGTCCACAGGCTCGAAAAGACGACTGGGAGCCGCTGGTGGCCCCGGCCCGCGGCGGCCTGATGGCCGGCTGGTCCGGAGTGGCCCTGTGCCTGCTGCGCCTGTACCAGGCCGGCGGCGACCCGGCATACCTGGACCTTGCCCTCGATGCGGTGCGCCGGGACACCGACCGCCTGCAGCCGGCTGGCGGGGGCCTACACGTCGCCGACGATGCCGGCCGGGTGCTGCTCTACCTGTCCTCCGGCTCCATCGGCGTTGGTCTGGTGGCGAACGAGCTGTTGGACGCGCTGGACGCCGCCGACGGCGGCGCTCCCACGAGCGAGCGCAGCGACCATGCCGCAGCCCTGCGGACTGCCCTGGCGGGCATCCGGCATACCTGCGACACGGAGTTCTCCATCATGCCGGGCCTGTTCGAAGGCCGCGCGGGAGTCCTCGCTGGCTCGGTGCTGCTGGACCGCGGCCGTCGGGTGACCCGTCACGTGGACGACCTGGCCTGGCACCTCGTCGCCCACGAACCCGGCCTTGCCGTCCCGGGGTTCGGCCTGATCCGCCTGTCGATGGACCTCGCCACCGGATCCGCGGGCGTCATGCTCGCCCTGCACCTGGCCCAGACCGGTGCCGGCGCACTCCTGCCGGCCCTGGGCCTGACGCCGCACCAGGCGTCTGCCCTGCCCCATCGCGCGCTCGGGAGGAGGTGACATTGATGGCCGTCCTGACCCTGCAGGCGATGTTCGAGGAGCCTGCTCCCGACGCCGCCCGTCCCAAGTCCAGCTCGATCAGCCTGATCTGCTGCCTGCTTTCCTGAGCCGCCGGCTCGGCTGAATTAGGAGCGGTGGGGGGGGGC
>JBIOUP010000055.1:0-14356 GCA_044867305.1 Dermatophilaceae bacterium | reverse complement strand
CGAGACGTCCTCGTCGGTCGACGTGACGATCGACCGAGTGAGGGTAGACATCCCCGAGGATCTCCAGCTACCGCCCTCCGGCCTGAGCATCCGCGACCCGGACCCGTTCCTCGAGCAGGAACACCGGCTGCTGAACTGGAAGCTGCCAGCGGTCGCGGCATACGCGCGGGCCAACGGGCTCAACTCGATCGTGCTGGACAGCCCCCGAGCCCGGCTGGGCATCGTCTCCACCGGCAAGTCCTACCTCGACCTGCGCCAGGCACTCACCATGCTCGGGCTGGACGAGGGGCACGCGCAGGCTATGGGCCTGCGGGTCTACAAGGTCGGGATGGTCTGGCCGCTCGAGCCCCAGGGCGCCCTGCGCTTCGCGGACGGCCTCGAGGAGATCCTCGTCGTTGAGGAGAAACGCTCCCTCATCGAGGAGCAGCTGCGCGACCTGCTGTACGCGCTGCCGGACTCCAGGCGGCCGAGGATCGTCGGTAAGACAGACCGAGCCGAGGACGGCACGAGCCGGCCGCTGCTGCATGCCCACGGCGAGCTGGCGCCGGACGAGATCGCGCTCGCCGTCGGCGAGCGCGTGCAACGCCTGGGCGAGCATGCCGACCTCGCCGAGCGGATGCGCGCCATCGCGGCGCGTCGCACGGCGGCCAGCGCACCTCGGCCCGTCATGGCCCGGCCCCCGCACTACTGCTCGGGATGCCCGCACAACACGTCCACGAAGGTCCCCGAAGGCAGCCGGGCAACGGCCGGCATCGGCTGCCATGGCATGGCGACTTTCATCTATCCGGCCACGAAGATGTTCAGCCAGATGGGTGGCGAGGGGATGCACTGGGTCGGCCAGGCGCCGTTCACCGAGACCAAGCACGTCTTCGCGAACATGGGGGAAGGAACCTACTTCCACTCCGGGCTGCTGGCGATCCGGGCCGCCGTGGCGGCGAAGACTGCGATCACCTACAAGATCCTCTACAACGACGCGGTCGCCATGACCGGCGGCCAGCCGGTCGACGGCCCGATCAGCGTGCCGCGGGTCACGCGGCAGCTGGCGGCCGAGGGAGTCGAGAAGATCCTCGTCGTCTCCGACGAACCGGAGAAGTACGCGCAGGTCACCAGCTTCGCCTCCGGGGTCACCGTCCACCACCGCCGTGAGCTCGACGCCCTGCAGCGCGAGCTGCGGGACTACCCCGGCGTCTCGGTGCTCGTGTACGACCAGACCTGTGCCGCCGAGCTGCGGCGGCGCCGCAAGCGCGGCAAAGCAGCTGACCCCGACAAGCGAGTCGTCATCAACCACCGGGTCTGCGAGTCCTGCGGGGACTGCAGTAACAAGTCCAACTGCATCTCGGTCGTGCCGATCGAGACGGAGTTCGGGACCAAGCGCGCGATCGACCAGTCGTCGTGCAACAAGGACTACAGCTGCGTCGACGGGTTCTGCCCCAGCTTCGTCACCGTCATCGGTGGCCGGCTGCGTAAAGGCACGGCGCAGAGCGTCGAGGCGCTCGGCGAGCTGCCCGATCCGGCGTTGCCGTCGCTGGAGGCGCCGCACGGCATACTCGTGACCGGCATCGGCGGCACCGGCGTGGTGACCATCGGCGCCTTGCTGGGCATGGCCGCACATGTCGAAGGCAGGGCGGTCACCGTACTCGACATGGCTGGGCTGGCCCAGAAGGGCGGCTCGGTGTGGTTGCACATCCGCATCGCCAACGACGCCAGTGAGCTGCATGCGTCACGAATCGCGGCCGGTGAAGCAACTGCGCTCATCGGCGCCGACATTGTCGTCGCGACCAGTCCCGAGGCCCTGGGCAAGCTGCAGCGCGGTCGTACTCGAGCGGTTGTCAACACCAACCGCGCGGTGACCGGCGAACAGGTGCGTGGGTTCGCGAGCCAGGCCCGGACCGGTGAGCTGACGTCGTCGCACCAGTTCCCCGCGCTGTCCGTCGAAACGATGCAAGACCAGATCGTGGAGGCGGTCGGCCGGGACGGCGCCGACTTCCTCGACGCTACCGCGATCGCAACGGCGCTCATGGGCGACGCGATCGCCACAAACCTGTTCCTGCTCGGCTTCGCGTACCAGAAAGGCCTCGTGCCGTTGCACGAGGAGTCGATCCTGGCGGCGATCGAGCTCAACGGGACCGCGGTTGCCAGCAACCAGACCAGTTTCCAGTGGGGCCGGCGCATGGCAGCAGACCCCGACGGCGTGTCCCGCCACGCCGGGCCCGAACGTCGCCAGCCCCTGCGCTCCCGGACCTTGGACGAGGTCGTCGCGGTCCGCGTGCGTGAGCTCACGAGCTACCAGGACGCCGCGTATGCCGACCGCTATCGCCGGCTGGTGGAACGGGCCCGAGCCGCCGAAGAACGGGCGTGCGGTCAACCGGGGCCGTTGACCGAGGCGGTGGCCCGCTACTACTACAAGCTGCTCGCGTACAAGGACGAGTACGAGGTCGCTCGGCTGCACGCCGACCCCGCGTTCCGCAAGAGCATCGAGGAGATGTTCGAGGGCGACTACCACGTCGAGTTCAACCTGTCCCCGCCGGTGCTGCAGCGGGTCGACCCGACGACCGGTGAACCGCGTAAGCGCCGGTTCGGGCCGTGGATGATCACCGCGTTCCAGGGCCTGGCCCGGATGAAGCGGTTGCGCGGCACCTGGGCCGACCCGTTCGGCCGGCACGAGGACCGCCGCACCGAGCGCGCGCTCGTTGCGCACTACGAAGAGGCGATGGGCGACATCTTGCCGCGCGTCAACAGCGCCAACGTCGCCACGGCGGTCGAAATCGCGGCGCTGCCGGATCAGATCCGCGGCTACGGCTACATCAAGAAGCGCCATCTGGAGCGCGCGATGGAGCACGAGAAGCACCTGATGGCCCGCTTCAACGGACACCTGCCCGCCACGGTCGGCGCGTCGTGAGCGCTCGCCCAGCTGGGTGTGTGAGCCAGGTCTCAGCCCCCGGCGACAGCGCCTGCCCTACGCTTTCCCATAGAGCAATATGCGGATCCCGTTATATGGGATTCCGCCGGTCCAGGACGCTCGGTGTCCACACGCATCTCTGATGCCCCCTCCAGACCGCCCACTTCATAGGAACCGCAATGACGATGGAGTCTCCTCGGCCGGCACCTCTTCGCCCGTCGGACCAGCAGCTGATCGACCGCATGAACGCCCTGCCGCTGACCCGGTTACATGTCATCTTCGCAGTCGCAGTAACGGCAGCGCTCTTCTTCGACATCTACGAGATCTTCCTGGCCGGCACCCTCAGCGCCGTGCTGACGGCTGATTTCGGCGTGACATCGGATACCTTGCGGCCGCTGCTTGCCAGCTCGTTCCTCGGGGCGTTCGTCGGAGCGCTTGGGGTCGGCCGGCTGGCAGACCGATACGGCCGTCGGCGGATGTTCATGATCTCCCTGGCGCTGTACTCGCTGGCGAGCATCGCGTGCGCCTTCAGCCCCAATGTGTGGTTCCTGGTCGGCTTCCGCTTCATCGCTGGGATGGGCATCGGAGCGGAGACGACCCTGGCGGACGCCTACCTTGCCGACATGCTGCCGGCGAGGTACCGCGGCAAGACCATGGCATGGGCGCTGACCATCGCCTTCCTTGCCGTGCCGTTTGTCGGTTTCTTGTCCCGGATCCTCGTTCCGATGAACCCGTTCGGCATCGACGGATGGCGCTTGGTCTTCTTCATCGGCGGTCTCGGTGCAGCGATCATCTGGTTCGCCCGCCGCTCGCTGCCTGAGTCACCCCGCTGGCTGGTTGCCGAAGGGCAAGCCGCACAAGCCGAGGCGGTTGTCGCCCGCTTCGAGGCATCGCCGCCGTTCCGGCCACAGGAGCCGCCCGCCCAGCAGCCGCACCTGGCCGCAAGCCCCAAGAGTGCCACGGTGGCCAAGCTCTACACCAAGGAGGACCTGTGGCGTCCCCCGCTGCGCCGGCGAACGATCATGATGTACATCTTCCATTTGCTGCAGGGTGTGGGCGCCTACGGGTTCGGCACGTTGGTGCCGCTCATCCTCGTCGCCAAGGGCCAGACCATCACCACGTCGCTGACCTACACGACGCTCATCTACTTCGGGTACACCGTCGGCTCGCTGCTCTCCATCCCCATCATCGAACGGGTCGAGCGCAAGTGGATGATCGTCGGAACGGTGGTCGCGATGGCCGTCCTCGGCATCATCTTCGGCCTGTCCAACAACTCCGCCGTCATCCTCATCGCCGGCTTCCTGTACACCGCCGCCAACAACATGCTCTCGTCCGCGTACCACACCTACCAGGCCGAGATCTTCCCCACCGAGGTCCGCGGCCGGGCGGTCGGGAACGTCTACTCGCTCAGCAGGTTGACGACGGCCATCATGCCCTACGTTCTGCTCCCCGTGCTGTACTACGGGGCCACCACGGTCATGGTGAACGGCAAACCGCTGGAGCAGCCGACGGCCACGGCGATCACGATGGTCTTCGTCATCATCGCGCTGGCGCTGACCATCGTCGCCGCCGCGGTGGCGATTCTCGGACCGAGGACGACCGGACGCACGGTGGAGGAGATCTCGGCGCACTGACGGCCCCGGTCCGCCGGCGCGGCGGAACCGTCGCAGAGTAAGGCTGACCAGGAGGAACGGCATGCGAAAGACGACACAGCTGCGCGCTCTCATCGACGCCAAGGACATCGTGGTCCTACCAGGTGTCTACGATGCACTGTCCGCTCGCGTCGCCGAGCGGGCCGGGCACCAGGCGACCACGATCGGCGGGTACGCGATGACGGGATCGCTGCTGGCCGAGCCGGACAGCTCCCAGCTGTCGCTCACGGAGATGGCCGAGCACTATGCGCGGGTGTGTGCGGCGGTCGAGATCCCGTGCCTCGTCGACGGCGACACCGGCTTCGGCAACGTGACCAATGTCCGTCGGACGGTCCGTCAGTTCGAGCAAGCCGGCGTCGCGGGCCTGTTCATCGAGGACCAGGTCTTCCCCAAGCGCTGCGGGCACACCGCAGGAAAGGACGTGATCCCCGCTGTGGAGATGGTCGCGAAGATCCAGGCGGCCGTCGACGCTCGCATCGACCAGGACCTCGTGGTCATGGCACGCACCGATGCCATCGCGGTCCATGGGCTCGATGACGCCATCGAGCGGGCGAACCTCTACCGCGAGGCGGGCGCGGACCTGCTGTTCGTCGAGGCGCCGCGGACCGTCGAGGAGATGAGGCGGATCTGCCGCGAGGTGCCCTTCCCGCAGTGTGCGAACATGATCTCGTTCGGAGTCACCCCCGAGCTGACCGCTCGCGAGCTGCAGGACATCGGGTATGCCGTCGCCGCCTGGCCGGTCTCGTCGATCTTCGCGGTCACGCGAACGCTCGAGAAGCTGATGACGCGGTTGCTGAGCGAAGGCAAGCTTGCCGGGGCCACGGACGAGATGGTCTCGTTCGACGAGTTCACGACATTGATGGGCCTACCCCAGCTGCGCGAACGCGAACAGCAGTACCTGGACGCTGCCTCGCGGCTTGCGAGCAAGAAGCCCGAGCCAAGCTCGAGCCCGCCGGCCTAGGCAGATCAGCGCTAACCTGGACGACGTCGGTCTCCGCGGCAGGAGGTCAGATGTCCGCCAACACCCCCGCTGTCCAGCCGTCCTCGGTGCGCCGCATCATCGTCGCGAGCCTGATCGGGACCTCGCTGGAGTGGTACGACTTCTTCATCTCCGGAACTGCGGCAGCATTGGTGTTCAACCAGCTGTTCTTCCCTAGTTTCGAGCCGCTCGTCGGTACCTTGCTCGCTTTCACCACGTATGCCGTCGGGTTCATTGCCCGGCCGCTCGGCGGCGTCGTTTTCGGCCACTACGGAGACAAGCTCGGTCGCAAGAACGTCCTCATTGCCACGTTGATGCTCATGGGCATCGCCACCTTCGCGATCGGTCTACTGCCCACCCATGCTGCGATCGGCGTCTGGGCGCCCATCCTGCTGGTGACCTTGCGGTTCCTGCAGGGCCTGGGCCTCGGCGGCGAATGGGGCGGAGCGGTCCTCATGACCCTGGAGTCGGGTGACACCAAGCAGCGCGGGCTGAACGCCAGCTGGCCGCAGGTCGGCGTGCCGATCGGGCTGCTGCTCGCCAACGGGGTGCTGTCCTTGATGGGAGCGATCACATCCGAGTCCGCGTTCCTGTCCTGGGGGTGGCGGGTGCCGTTCCTGCTCAGCGGGGTCCTGGTCCTCGTCGGGCTGTGGATCCGGATGAGCATCGCCGAGAGCCCGCTGTTCCAGGAGGTCCAAGCGCACGACACCAAGGCCAAAGCACCGATCGTCGATGTGCTGCGGCTGTATCCCACCCGTGTCCTGCTCGCCATCGGCGCGCGGGTCGGCGTGGACGTCGCCTTCTACACCTTTGTCCTGTTCATCACCACCTACGTCGCCACGTACCTCAAGCTGCCGCGCAGCTACGCTCTCAACGCCGTGCTCATCGCCGCAGCGTGCCAGGTCCTGCTCATTCCTTGGTTCGGACGGCTGTCGGACCGGTATGGCCGGCGTCCGGTCTACCTGTTCGGCGCCATCGGGGCGGCGATCTGGGTCTTCGTGTTCTTCGCCCTGCTCGACTCGGGCCGCGCTGTGCTCATCGTGCTGGCGACCGTCGTCGCGTTGTTCTTCCACGCGGCCATGTACGGTCCGCAGGCGGCGTTCATCGCCGAGATGTTCCCGACGAAGGTGCGCTACAGCGGCGCCTCCATGGGCTACCAGCTGGCCGGCATCCTCGGTGGCGCGTTGGCGCCGATCATCTCGGTCGCCGTGCTCGACCGGTACGACACCTCGCTCGTGGTGTCCGGATACGTCCTCGTCATGCTCGCGGTCACGGCCGTGTGCGTGCTCGCCGCCCCGGAAACGTCCAAGATCGACCTGCACGCCGACCCGGCCACATTCCGGGCCGCACAGCGGGGCGAGGGGTGATGCCTGCCAGCATCGACCTCAACAGCGACCTGGGCGAAGGGTTCGGGACGTGGACCCTCGGCGACGACGAGGCGATGCTCGAGGTGGTGACCAGCGCCAACGTGGCGTGCGGATTCCACGCTGGCGACCCCAACATTCTGCGTCGCGTCTGCGCCCATGCGGCGAAGCGGGGCGTGGTCATCGGCGCGCAGGTCAGCTACCGCGACCTCGCCGGTTTCGGGCGGCGCTCGATGGACGTCGACCCGGTGACTCTCACCAATGACGTGCTCTACCAGATCGCTGCGCTGGACGGGTTCGCCAAGGTTGCCGGGACTGCCGTGCGTTACGTCAAACCGCACGGCGCGCTCTACAACACCGTCGTCCACGATGCCCGGCAGGCCGGCGCCGTCGTGGAGGCCGTGCTGCTCTACGACCGAGGGTTGCCGGTGATGGGGCTGCCCCAGTCGGTGCTGCACAGCATCGCTGCCCAGTCGGGCTTGCGAACGGTCAGCGAGGCCTTCGCGGACCGCGCCTACACACCGGAGGGCACGCTCGTACCCCGCGACTCGCCCGGAGCGGTCCTCGTGGATCCGCGCGAGGTCGCCGATCGGATGGTCCAGCTGCTCACCACCGGCGTGGTAGGTAGTTCGACCGGCACCGAGGTGGCGATCAAGGCCGATTCGATCTGCCTGCACGGCGACACGCCTGGTGCCGTGCAGATGGGGCGGGCGGTGCGCGACGCGCTGACCGCCGCGGGGATCACCATCCGACCCTTCGTGAACGGGGCCGGAGCCGCGCCGAACGATGCTCAGCCCGCTCCATGAGCTCGCTGTCGCCACGACTGCTTCCCTGCGGCGAGTCTGCCGTCCTCGTCGAGCTGGACGACCTCGAAGATGTCATGGCGCTGGCTGCGGCACTCCGCACCGCCGTGCGCAATCGAGAACCCGCTTTCGCGGAGGTCAGCGACGTCGTGCCGGCGGCGCGAACCGTGCTCGTGGCCGTTCGTGAGGAAGGCGCCCTGACGCCGTTGCGGGAAGCATTGCTGACCCTCCTGGCCGGTGGCTTCGGCGGCCAGGAGGCGCAGCGCGATGCGCCTGCGGGGCACCCCCATCGGGTGGAGATCCCGGTGCACTACGACGGCCCTGACCTGGGGGACATCGCCACGCTGACCGGATTGCCTCCCGCCGAGGTTGTCCTCGCCCACACCGGAACCTCGTGGCGGGTCGCGTTCGGCGGCTTCGCGCCTGGCTTTGCCTATCTCGCCGAGGGTGACCCTCGTCTGGAGGTGCCCAGGCGAGCCGATCCGCGCACGTCGGTTCCCGCCGGCTCAGTCGCCTTGGCCGGCCGGTTCAGCGCGGTCTATCCGCGCTCCTCCCCCGGCGGTTGGCAGCTGCTCGGTCGGACCGACGTCGTCCTCTTCGACGTGGCGAGGCAGCCGCCGGCGTTGCTGCAGCCCGGCGATGTCGTGTGCTTCCTCGACGCCGACCGCCCCGACCCGAGATGACGGCTGCCCGAGCGTTGGAGGTGCTGGCTTCGGGCCCGCTGGCCGTCGTCGAGGACTTGGGCCGCCCTGGACTCGCGGCGGTGGGCGTGAGCCCGTCAGGAGCCGCGGATCGAGCGTCGTTTCGGCTGGGCGCACGCCTGCTGGCTCAGGGGTATGCCGCGGCGGCGATCGAGGTGACGTTCGGGGGACTGTCCGTGCGCGCCGTGGGTTCGGTCGTCGTGGCGCTGACCGGGGCGGTGGCCCCGGCCACCGTCGACGGGGTCTTGGTGGCCTACGCCGCGCCGTTTGCCATGCACGATGGGCAGATCCTGCAGCTGGGTACTCCGCCCGCCGGCCTGCGGACCTATCTGTCGGTGCGCGGCGGTGTCGACGTCCCCATGGTGCTCGGGTCGCGGGCAACCGACACGTTGTCCGAGCTCGGGCCCAAACCCCTGGTGGCCGGTGACGTGCTGCCGGTAGGCCCGCCCCCTGCCGCGTTCCCGAGCGTGGATGTCGCCCCGGTCCCTCCCCTGGAAGCCGAGCGGTTGACGATCCACGCCCTGCTCGGGCCCCGGGAGGACTGGCTGGCCGACCCGCGGCTGCTGGCCTCGACCTCGTGGAGCGTGTCTAGTCGCACGAACCGAGTCGGCATCCGCCTGGAAGGCCAGCCCCTGCAGCGTTCGGCGACTCACGCGGGGAAGGAGCTGCCCAGCGAGGCGGTGGTCCGGGGGGCGGTGCAGGTGCCTGCCGGGGGCGAGCCCGTGGTGTTCCTCGCCGACCACCCGGTCACCGGGGGCTACCCGGTCGTGGCTGTCGTCCGGAACGCCGACATCGATCTGGCTGCCCAGGCCAGGCCCGGCCAGACGCTGCGGATCGCGCTGGATGCGCCCTCGTGGTAGGGCTGCTCAGCCCAGGACCGGCCAGTACACCAGCGGGTCGACGGCAACCGCCACGAACAGGATTGTCAGGTACGTGATGGAGTAGTGGAACAGCCGCATGGGCCGCAGCACCCGCTGTGGTGACCCGAGGACCGCGTGCCGGTGCAGCCGGTGCGCCTCCGCCAGGAACAACCCGCCCGACAGCAGCGCGCCCGCGGCATACACCCAGCCCATCCGGGCAACCGGGATGAGCGCCAGCGAGGTGAGCACCATGACCCACGAGTACGCGACGACCTGCCGCGCGACGGTGACAAAGCGGGCGACGACCGGCAGCATCGGCACCCGGGCCGCCTCATAGTCGTCGCGGAACTTCATCGACAGCGGCCAGTAGTGCGGTGGCGTCCAGAAGAACACCACCAGGAACAGCACCAGCGCCGCCCACGACACCGTGCCGGTCACCGCCGACCAGCCGATGAGCGTGGGCATACACCCCGCCGCGCCCCCCCACACGATGTTCTGGGAGGTGCGGCGCTTGAGCACGACGGTGTAGACCACCACGTAGAACGCGAGAGCTGCCAGCGCGAGCGCGGCGCTGAGCCAGTTCACCAACAGCCCCAACACCAGGGTGGACACGAGGGCGAGGGCGAGCCCGAAAACCAGGCCCGCACGGGCACTGATCGTGCCGGTGACCAGCGGGCGTGTGCTGGTGCGGTGCATGAGCGCGTCGATGTCGCGGTCGATGACGCAGTTGAGCGCGTTCGCCGCGCCGGCCGAGAGCGTGCCCCCCAGCAGCGTCGCCAGGACGACGCCGACCGGCGGTATGCCGTGCGCCGCAAGGAACATGACCGGAACAGTCGTGATGAGCAGCAGCTCGATGATGCGCGGCTTGGTGAGGGCGACGTACTGCCCGACGACAAAGCCCAAGCCTCGCCCGGCTCGCCCTGGCGCTGCCGCCAGCTCGGCGCGAGGATCGACGGTGGTCACGATGTCCTTTTCGGGCGAAGAACGCCGGACCGGGAGCCCGGCTGGACGACCCGTGTCGTCCGGCGCGCGCCCAGTCTAGCGGTCTGCCGGACGCTCGGACGGGTGGCCGCGACCCGGGAGGACCCGCGCCGCGCCCAACGACAGAGGTCTGCAGTGCATGTGATTTTGTTCACGCGGACTAGGCTCGATATGCCCGGAGCACAGCCAAAGCTATCGGCTAAGGAGAGTTGCCTTGACACCATCGACGGCGAAGCGCCCCTCGGTCCTGGCCGGGCGCAGCCCACAGCTGCAACCTCCCCGGGCGAGTGCCGCGGGGTGGACCGACCTGGACGTGCGCGCCGTCGACCCGATCCGCGTGCTTGCCGCGGACGCGGTGCAGAAGACGGGGAACGGCCACCCGGGCACGGCCATGTCACTCGCACCTGCGGCATACCTGCTCTACCAGAGCGTCATGGTCCACGACCCGTCGGAGCCGAACTGGCTGGGCCGCGACCGCTTCGTCCTGTCGGCCGGACATTCCAGCCTCACCCAGTACATCCAGCTGTTCCTGAGCGGCTACGGGCTGGAGCTGGCCGATTTGCAGGCGCTGCGCACCTGGGGCAGCCTGACCCCGGGCCATCCCGAGGTGCACCACACCCCCGGCGTGGAGATCACGACCGGGCCGCTCGGGTCGGGTCTGGCCTCGGCCGTCGGCATGGCGATGGCCCAGCGCCGCCAGCGCGGCCTGCTCGACCCCGATGCCGAGCCCGGGCAGAGCCCGTTCGACCATCGCATCTACGTGATCGCCAGCGATGGCGACCTCATGGAGGGCGTCAGCCACGAGTCGTGCTCGCTGGCCGGGCACCAACAGCTGGGCAACCTGCTGGTCATCTACGACGCCAACCAGATCTCCATCGAGGACGACACCCGCATCGCCTACTCCGAGGACACCGCCAAGCGGTTCGAGGCGTACGGCTGGGACGTGCGCACGGTGGACTGGCGCGGCGACGGCGACGGCACGGCATACGTCGAGGACGTCGACGCCCTCCTCGAGGCGATCCACGCGGGCCAGTCAGTGACCGACCGGCCGACCATGGTCATTCTCCGCACGATCATCGCCTGGCCGGCGCCCACCAAGCAGGACCGCGGCTCGGCGCACGGCTCGGCGCTCGGCGCGCCAGAGGTGGCTGCGGTCAAGGAGGTGCTGGGCTTCGACCCACAGCAGTCCTTCCCGGTCGAACGGGCCGTACTGTCCCACGCGCGCAAGGTGGTGGCGCGGGGCAAGGCGGCGCACCGGGAGTGGAGCCGACGGTATGCCGCCTGGCGCAAGGCCAACCGAGACCGCGCCGCGCTGCTGGACCGGCTGGTCGCCGGGGCCCTGCCGGACGGGCTGGAGAAGGTGCTCCCCGAGTGGGACGCCGACCCCAAGGGCATCGCGACCCGCGCCGCGTCCGGCAAGGTCCTCACCGCACTCGGGCCCGCGCTGCCGGAGCTGTGGGGCGGCTCGGCGGACCTGGCCGAGTCCAACAACACGACGATGGGCGACCAGCCGTCGTTCGTGCCGGCGAAGTGGCAGACCCGGGAATGGCCGGGCGGGCCGTACGGGCGCACCCTGCACTTCGGGGTGCGCGAGTTCGGGATGGGCTGCATCCTCAACGGCATCGCGCTGGAGGGCCTCACCCGTCCGTATGGCGGCACCTTCCTCATCTTCTCCGACTACATGCGGGCGGCCGTGCGGCTGGCGGCCCTGCAGCAGATCCCGGTGACCTTCGTGTACACCCATGACTCGATCGGGCTCGGCGAGGACGGGCCGACCCACCAGCCGATCGAGCAGCTGGCCGCGTTACGCGCGATGCCGGGCCTCGACGTCGTGCGCCCGGCCGATGCCAACGAGACTGCGGTCGTCTGGCTGGCCATCCTGCGCAACGCGCGCCCCACGGCGCTCGCCCTCACCCGCCAGGCCCTGCCCGTGGTCGACCGGCGGATGTACGCCCGGGCGCGCAATGCCGTCAAAGGGGCCTACATCCTCGCCGACGGCGGTCCAGACGGCTCGCAGACCCCCGACGTCATCATCGTCGCGACCGGCTCGGAGGTGTCCCTGGCGCTCGACGCGCGGCACGAGCTGGAGCGCGGCGGCATCCGCACACGGGTGGTGAGTATGCCGTGCCGGGAGTGGTTCGAGGCCCAGCCGCGTGCCTACCGTGAGCGGGTCCTACCGGCGTCGGTCAGGGCGAGAGTGAGCGTCGAGGCTGCTGCGTCGTTCGGTTGGCGGGACGTGGTCGGCGACACCGGCCAGATCGTGGCAATCGACCACTTCGGGGCGTCTGCCGACGGCCCAACGCTGATGCGGGAGTTCGGCTTCACCCCCGCCGCCGTGGTCAAGGCCGCCAAGACCGCGCTGCGAACCGCCCGCTCCACCAACCATCAGCCGGCGGTCACCGCTGGGCCGGCCCGGTCGGCGACCGAGGTCTCCCGCACCGACACCACGGCCCGCAGGCGCCCGGCCGCGAAGGCCGCTGCACGCAAGGAGAAGTGAGATGGATGACGACAACCTCAAGGCACTGACCGAGGCCGGAGTGTCGATCTGGCTGGACGACCTCTCCCGCGAGCGGCTCACCAGCGGAAACCTGGCCCAGCTCATCGAGCATCGCCACGTCACCGGGGTGACGAGCAACCCGACAATCTTCCAGGCCGCCATCGCGGAAGGCTCGCACTACGACGAGCAGGTCGCCGCGCTCGCCTCGGCCACGGCGAGCGTCGAGGACGCGGTGCTCGCCATGACGACCGACGACGTCCGGGCCGCCTGCGACCTGTTCCTGCCGACCTATCGCAGTACCGACGGGGTCGACGGGCGGGTGTCGCTCGAAGTCGACCCGCGCCTCGCCCACAACACCGCCGAGACCGTGCGACAGGCCAAGATCCTCCATGACACGGTCGGTCGGGAGAATGTGCTGATCAAGATCCCCGCCACTTTAGAGGGGTTGCCGGCGATCGCGACGACATTGGCCGCGGGGGTGAGCGTCAACGTGACGTTGATCTTCTCGCTGGAGCGATACCGCGCCGTCATGAACGCTTTCCTCGACGGGCTCGAGAAGGCGCAAGCCGCAGGCGCGGACCTGCGGCGAATCCACTCGGTCGCCTCGTTCTTCGTCTCCCGGATGGACACCGAAGTCGACAAGCGGCTGGACGCGGTCGGCACGCCCGAAGCGGCAGCGCTGCGCGGCCAGGCCGCGGTGGCGAACGCGCGGCTGGCCTACCAGGGCTATGAAGAGGTCTTCTCCACACCGCGCTGGAAGTCCTTGGCGGACGAGGGAGCCCATCCCCAGCGCCCGCTGTGGGCCTCCACCGGAGTCAAGGACCCGGCATACCCGGACACCATGTACGTCACCGAGCTGGTCGCGCCCGGATGCGTGAACACGATGCCGGAGAAGACCCTGCAGGCCACGGCCGACCATGCCCGCATTACCGCGGACACCGTGACGGATCGGTACGAGGAGGCGCAGCAGACGCTCGATGCCATCGACGCGCTCGGCATCTCCTACGCCGATGTCGTCGCGACTCTCGAGCGCGAAGGGGTCGAGAAGTTCATCAAGTCCTGGGAGGCCCTGCTCGCCGACGTGAAGGCAGAGCTGGCCAAGAAGACATGAGCCCGGTCCGCATCGCACCGGGGGACAACCCGCTGCGTGACCCGCGCGACCGGCGGCTGCCGAGGATCGCCGGGCCCTGCGGCATGGTCCTCTTCGGGGTCACCGGAGACCTGGCCCGCAAGAAGCTCATGCCGGCGATCTACGACCTGTCCAACCGTGGCCTGCTCCCGCCCGGCTTCTCCCTCGTGGGGTTCGCGCGGCGGGACTGGGCCAACGAGGACTTCGGGCAGGTGGTTCACGAATCCATCAGCCAGTACGCCCGAACGCCCTTCCGCGAGGAGGTGTGGAACGCGCTGGCGGAGGGAATCCGGTTCGTGCCCGGCACTTTTGACGACGACGCGGCCTTCGACCTGCTCTGCGACACTGTGCACCAGCTGGAGCACGCCCGGGGCACCAACGACAACCTGGCTTTCTACCTGTCCATCCCGCCGGGGTCGTTCGCCCAGGTCTGCAAGCAGCTGGACCGCTCTGGCCTGGCCCGCCGCGACCATGGCGGCGGCTGGCGTCGG
>JBIOUP010000054.1:0-7818 GCA_044867305.1 Dermatophilaceae bacterium | reverse complement strand
GGTGGACATCACGGTGAGCGACGACTACGTGGGGGCCGTCATGTCCGACCTGCGCGGGCGACGCGGCCAGGTGCTCGGCACCGAGCCGGCTCCCGAGAACGGCTGGACGATCGTGCACGCCGAGGTCCCGCAGACCGAACTGTCGCGCTACCCCATCGACTTGCGGTCGGTTTCACACGGCACGGGTTCGTTCACGCGTCGGCAGCTGCGGTATGACTACATGCCCGCCGACAAGGCCAAGGAGTATGCCAAGGCCGAGTGACCAGTCGGCACCTGCCAGCCGGACGGCGAGCGGGGGTGACCCACCCCGGGCGGGGCTGACCCACCCCGGGCGGGGGTGACCCACCGCCGTGCGGGAATGACCCACCCCCGGCGGGTCTGACCCACCGCCGAGAGGGCTGTAGATGCTGCTATTCGGCCTGGATAGCAGCATCTACTGCCCTTTCGCGGCGGGATGAGCCGTTAGCGCAGCGTGAGGCCGTCCTCGTCGGGCTTGCGGTCCACGACCACAGTGCTGCCGTCGCGGATGTCGCCGGAGAGCACGGCGCGAGCGAGTCGGTCGCCGATCTCGCGCTGCACCAGGCGGCGCAGCGGCCGAGCGCCGTATGCCGGGTCGTAGCCGGTCATCGCCAGCCACTCCTTGGCCGCGTCGGTCACGTCGAGGGCAATGCGCCGGTCGGACAGGCGCGTAGCAAGGGCTCGCACCTGCAGCTCGACGATCTGCGCGAGCTCCTCGGTCGAGAGCGCGTCGAACAGCACGATCTCATCGAGCCGGTTGAGGAACTCCGGCTTGAACGACGCCCGGACCAGCGCCATCACCGACTCGCGCTTGGCATGGTCGGACAAGGTCGGGTCGACCAGGTAGTTCGACCCGATGTTGCTCGTCATGACGAGGATGACGTTGCGGAAGTCGACCGTGCGACCCTGCCCGTCGGTGAGCCGGCCGTCATCGAGCACCTGCAGCAGGATGTCGAAGGTCTCGGGGTGGGCTTTCTCGACCTCGTCGAGCAGCACGACCGAGTACGGTCGGCGCCGCACGGCTTCGGTGAGCTGGCCGCCCTCCTCGTAACCGACATAGCCGGGTGGCGCGCCGATCAGCCGGGCAACCGAGTGCCGCTCGGAGTACTCCGACATGTCGATACGCACCATGGCGCGCTCGTCGTCGAAGAGGAAGTCGGCCAGCGACTTAGCCAGCTCGGTCTTGCCGACACCCGTCGGGCCGAGGAAGAGGAACGAGCCGGTCGGCCGGTCCGGATCCGAGAGCCCGGCCCGAGAGCGCCGGACCGCGTCGGAGACGGCACGCACCGCGTCGGCCTGCCCGATGAGCCGGGCGCCGATGTGCTGCTCCATGTGCAGCAGCTTGCCGGTCTCGCCTTCGAGCAGACGCCCAGCCGGTATGCCGGTCCACGAGGAGATGACGTCCGCGATGTCGTCGGCGCCGACCTCCTCCTTGACCATCGGCCCTTCTGGCCCTGCGGTGCCGCCCGGACCACCCGGCATACCCTCTGCTTCGGCCTCCTGCGCACTGGCGAGCTCGCGCTCCAAGGCGGGGATGCGTCCGTAGAGCAGGGCCGACGCGCCGGCGAGGTCACCGTCGCGCTGCAGCCGCTCGGCCTGGCTGCGCAGCTCGTCGAGCTGGGCCTTGAGCTCACCGACGCGGTTGAGCCCGGCCTTCTCGGCCTCCCATCGCGCGGTGAGCGCAGCGAGGGCGTCTTGCCGGTCGGCGAGGTCCTTGCGCAGCCGCTCGAGGCGCTCCCGGGAGGCCTCGTCGGTCTCGTGCTCGAGAGCGAGCTCCTCCATCTTCATCCGGTCGACCGCGCGCTGCAGCTCGTCGATCTCGACGGGCGAGGAGTCGATCTCCATGCGCAGCCGGGAGGCGGCCTCGTCGACCAGGTCGATGGCCTTGTCGGGCAGCTGCCGGCCGCTGATGTAGCGGTCGGAGAGGCTGGCCGCCGCGACGAGCGCGGAGTCGGCGATGGCCACCTTGTGGTGCGCCTCGTAGCGTTCCTTGAGCCCGCGCAGGATGGCGATGGTGTCCTCGACCGAGGGCTCGCCGACGTAGACCTGCTGGAAGCGTCGCTCGAGGGCGGCGTCCTTCTCGACGTGCTTGCGGTACTCGTCCAGGGTCGTGGCGCCGACCATGCGCAGCTCACCGCGAGCGAGCAGCGGTTTGAGCATGTTGCCGGCGTCCATGGCGCCCTCGGCAGCTCCGGCGCCGACGACGGTGTGCAGCTCGTCGATGAAGGTGATGACCTGGCCTTCGGAGTTCTTGATGTCCTCGAGGACGGCCTTGAGCCGCTCCTCGAACTCGCCGCGGTACTTCGCACCCGCGACCATGGCACCGAGATCGAGCGCGACGAGCTTCTTGTTGCGCAGGCTCTCGGGAACGTCGCCGGCGACGATGCGCTGGGCCAGGCCCTCCACGACGGCGGTCTTGCCGACGCCGGGCTCGCCGATGAGGACGGGGTTATTCTTGGTCCGGCGGGACAGCACCTGCACGACGCGGCGGATCTCGGCGTCGCGTCCGATGACCGGGTCGAGTTTGCCCTCGCGCGCCAGCGCGGTGAGGTCGGACCCGTACTTGCTGAGTGCGTCGAAGGTGCCCTCTGGGTTCTCAGTGTCAACGGTGCGCCCGCCGCGCAGCTGCGGAATGGTCGCCTCGATGGCTGCGGCGTCCAGCCCGAACGCACCGGTGCGGGCCAGGGCCAGCAGCAGGTGGTCGGTCGAGACGAAGGAGTCGCCCATCGTTGCCATGAGGGAGCGGGCGTTCTCCAGTACCGCCATGGACCCGCGGGAGAGTCCCGGAGCGCTCACCGACGAGCCGGCCACCGAAGGCAGCGCCGCGAGGGCTTGCTCCGCGGCTCTAGCGGCGCCGGCCATCGACGAGCCGCCCGCCTGTAGCAGTGCTGGGGTGGTCGTGTCGGACTGTTCGGTCAGCGCCTTGAGCAGGTGTGCGGGTTCGGTATTGGGGTGCCCAGCAGCCGCAGCCGCGCGAACGGCAGCCGAAAGTGCCTCCTGGGCCTTCGTCGTCAGCTTCAGATCCATGTATGCCGGTGCTCCTTACGTGCTCGTGGTTCAGTGAGGACAACCGAGTCAAAGTTGAGTCTATTCCACTCAAGTTCTCGGTCCAGCATAGGCTCCACGGTCCTCGCCCTGGTGGTCCATCCTCTCCACCACCCCTCGGTTGCCGTGCATCGCAACGGACTGCACGTGCTGTCGTGGCGTGTCGTTGTCTCGCTTTGTCATCGCGGCGGGAGACGCTCGCTGTGGCTTTTGTGGGGTACCGTCCTAATTCCCCTGGGATTCGCTGTGCTAGCGATCGCAGCGCTAACCACAGGGGCAACACCTGCGTGGGCGGCCCCTCTCCTGCTTGGTCGGTACCCTGGAACTGCCTGCGACTGCTACGAGTCGCGAAGAGCCGCAAAGCGCCCCGCGGCGGCCTCGGGGATGTCGACCACCTTGGTCCGGCTCCTCGCGCCGATGACCGGTGTGATGTCCCCAGCCCCGACATCGAGACCCTCCGCGAACGCGGCCAGCGCCGCCTCAGTCGCCTTGCCGTCGGCGGCCCGCTCCCGCACCCCGGGAGCGCATCCGCGGTCCAAGTCGACACCGGGGGGTGGCACCCTTGGCGCATGCAGAGCGTGTACGAAGCTGCGGGTGGCCACGAGGGCCTACTTCGACTGGCCAGCGCCTGGCACGCCCGGGTGATGGCCGACGAGATCGTCAGCCACGCCTTCAGCCACGGTTTCCACCCCGACCACGTCGAGCGCCTCGCCGCTTACTGGGCCGAGGCCCTCGGCGGCCCCGCGACCTACTCCGAAACCTACGGAGACGAGACGTCGGTCGTACGGATCCACAGCGGAAACGGACCGCACCCCGACATGGATCGTCGGGCGATCGCTTGCTTCGAGCAATCCCTGACGGACATCGGCATGTCCGAGAACGATCCAGTCCGTGCAGTCCTGCGCGACTACTTTGCGTGGACAACCACGACAACCATGGCTCGATATCCTCGGTCCGCTGACGACGTCCCCGAAGACCTGCCCATCCCGCACTGGTCTTGGGACGGCGTTCAGGGCTGAACCCGAGCGACTGTCCGGGTCCTCCGGAAGCGCCAAGCGGGCTGCCTGCCAGCCTCGGCGGTCACCACGGTGGCGTTCGCCCCAGCGAGCAATCGGGCTCCGGTCATGCCAGCCGCGTGGTATTTCACACGCTTGGCATGACAGGAGCCGGAATACCAGCCGACGGGCGCGGCGTCAGAATCCGATCGCCGCGGCCGGGCTGACGTCGGTGCGCATCGCGCGCCAGAGCTCAGCGACGGCTCCGGCTCGACGCTCCGCGACGAGGCCGGCGCGCGCGAGCGAGACGAGGTTGCGACTGCCGAGGTAGGCAGCCCCCAGCGCCTGCACGTCCAGGCGAATATCGGCGACCGCCGTCGTCCGCGCGACCGTCGCCTCGCCCTCGTGATCGGCCTGGATCCGCCAGCTGCCGTCGTTCCAGGGAGCTGCGGTGTCGACCACTTCGACCACGACATTGCACGGCGCGCTCCATGACCGCGCCTGCAACGCCTCCGCAAGGTCGACCAGGCGGACCCACAGGCTGTCGTACGTCGCGACGTCGGACGATGCCCGAGGGCCGCCGACCCAAAGCAGCAGCGGATCATCCACGCCGACAGTGCCAACCTTGACCGTTCCGATCAGGTCGAAATCGACCAGTCGCCGCAGCAGAGCCAGCTGTGCGGCAGGATCGCCGACGAGCGCCCACACCGACAGCTCACCGGCTGGCCGGGCTCGCTCCCACTTGGCGGTGCGGCGGAACAGCGCAAACCCGGTGTCCACACCGTCACGGCGGGCGAAGAGCACCCGCCAGGGCTCCTTGTCCCGCAACTCCTCGGGCAGCTGGTGACAGAGCCGGGCGTAGTAACCGGCCTCGCCGACGACCGAACCGACGCCGGCACAGGCCAGGTGGCACTCCCGCATTCGCTTGGGGACATCTGCCCCGGTCAGCTCGGCGACAGCCGTCGTGATCGACGCGGCCTCGGGGTCCAGGCCGGGCGCGGTCAGGGCCGTACCTTTGTTCAGGATCACCTCCAGCTCCGACGACGCCCAGCCGTAGCCGTATCGGCCATAGATCGCCGGCTCGCTCGCGTGCAGCGCCGAAAGATGTATGCCGTCCTGCTCGTGCACCTGCTCGAAGTGGTGGCGCATCATCGCGGTGAGCACGCCCCTGCGGCGGTAGTCCGGATGCACGCCCACCCAGGTCAGACCTGCGCACGGAACCGGACGGACCCCGGCGCGTGGTCCAGGGACCGACAGCGCCATCGGAAAGACGCCGTAGATCCCCGAATACGTCGACTGCTGCTGCGTCCCGTCGAGCTCCGCGGCGAAGCGCTGGTCCTCCTCCAGTCCCAGCATCTGCTCGTTCACCGAAGCGGCGGAGACCTCGGCGAACCACACCAACTGGTCCGTGGCCAGGAATCGGTCGGGGTCAGTCGCGCGGCCGACGCGGATCGGATGATCAGTCATAGGTCCACAGCCAACCGGCGCGTGGGCGCCGGGCTCAACCCGTTTACCGGAGCATGGTCGGCGCCGAAGCCGAGCTTGCCTGCTCGATCTGCTGCCTCGTGTACGTAACCGAGATCAGTCGCAGTCAGGTAAGCCATTCACGGGCCACTGGCCGGTGGCCGGCCCGACGCCCGCAGCACCGCGGGATCGCGCCCCGCGGCCGCCCAAGTTCCCGGCATACCGATCACAGCGAGCGCAGAGGTGGGCAGGGCAGCCGACGCATCAGTGAGAGCCGAGACCAGCTGCTGGAGCCCAGGGTTATGGCCCACCAGGACCACCGTGCCGAGATCGTCAGCAAGCCCCCGCACCACCGTGAGCAGCTCCTGCTCGGACGCGGCGTAGACGCGGTCGTCGATCTGGATCGGAGGGGGGGCATCAAGTTCGGCCCCGACGAGCTCCCAGGTGCTGCGGGCACGACGAGCTGGTGACACGACTGCGAGGTCGAGCCTGCCGACGTGCCTGGCCACCCCCCGCCCATGGCCGGCGCTTGACGTATGCCGCGCGGGGCCAACGGCCGGTCGATGTCCCGCTCGTCACCGGACCAGTCCGACTTGGCGTGCCGCAGCAGGATCAAGGTGCGCTCAGCCATCGGGTACCGCCTCCCGGGATTGCTAGATGATCGCGATACCGCACTTCAGTCCAGGTGCCCGGGAAAGTCTGCGGTCGGCGGTGAGCAGGTCGGTGCCGATCGCCTCAGCAAGGGCGACGTAGGCCGCGTCGTAGATGGTGAGGTTGTCCCGCAGCTGCCAACATCGGTTCAGTAGGGCACGGTGTGGTACTCGCTGCACGGGCACCTCGGCGAGGTCGCCGAGAGCCAGCTCGGCCCGGCGAGCCGGCATGCCCCCGGCTCTGACCCGACGGCGAAACACGGACGCCACCTCCAAGTCCAGCAGCTCCGGGGCGATGCAGGTCTCGCCTCGCAGGCGGGCCCGGACCTGGTCACCATCGCGGCCGTCGTCACCGAGGGCTACGGCCACGACGCTGGCGTCAACGACGAGCACGCTCGTCTCGCACGATCTTGGTGGCGGTCTTCAGTGGAACCGATCCGCCAGCTCGTCCGCCGGCCCGGTCGAGGATTTCGTCGAGGCTCGGATGGTTCGCCTCTTCGATCAGCCGGGCTCGCAGGTACTCCTGCAACGACTGGTGCGCGGCGGCCGCCCGTTGCCGCAGGATCGCGTGCGTCTGCTCAGGCACGTTCTTGATCTGAACGCTCGGCATGGCGCTATTATGGCGCCGTTAGCGCCATAATACAAGCACCTCCGCCCGCGCCAGTCCAGGCGCCGGGCAACCCTTGAGCGAGCCACTCACCACGGGGGCGCTTTCGCTGGGCTACCACCGCTCCCAGTGCGTCACGTCGGCTGCCGCCCGGCGCCGCACCGGCCCGAACCGCCCAGCCGGCCATCCGACTGGGATCAGCGCGTACACCGTGACGTGTCTCGGCACGCCCAGGACAGCCTTGAACGCAGGCTCCTCGAACAGGTGCCACGTGGAGATGTTCGCGGCCAGCCCGTGCGCCCGAGCAGCGAGCAAAAGGTTCTGCACGGCGGGATAAGCGCTCGACGCGCCGGCGAGAACGGCCGCGCGAGGGCTGGCGACCCGCGACAGGAAGCGGGCCCCCACCAGCCGGACCAGGTCGGCAACGAGCCGGGGATCGCGTGGGGCGGCCGGCCGCTGGTAGCACACCGCGATGACGGCCGGCGTCTCGTCGAAGTGCTCGGCCTGGGATCGGATCGCGTTCGCCGTCGCCTGCATGACGGGGTCCTCGGCGAGCTGGGGCCCGGCCAGCCGTTCGACGAGCGCCATGTACTTGCTTTGGACGTCACGCCAGAGCTTGCCGAGGCGAGCCATCTGCGCGCGGTCGGTGACCACGAGGTAGCTCGCCAGCTGCTGGTTGCCGGCTGACGGTGCCCAGGTAGCCGCCTCGACCAGCCGCTCGAGCAGCTCCCGCGGCACCGGGTCAGGCTTCAGCCGGCGCATTGCGCGCATGGTCCGCAGGACGTCCATGACCGGGGCGTCCGGTCCCACAGGAACCGGATTCTCCAGCGGCGCCGAAAGTACCGTCGCCTCAGATCGGGCTGGCTCGCTTCGTTCAGCCATGCGGACGATCGTATGCCGGTCGCCGGACGAGCGGGGCGGACGGCATACCGTATCGGAGTGACCGTCATCGAAGCCGTACAAGGCGATTTGACCCGCCAGCAGGTCGACGCCATCGTCAACGCGGCCAACTCGAGCTTGCTGGGCGGGGGCGGAGTGG